>NZ_AP024861.1:2118677-2421345 GCF_024346755.1 Vibrio aerogenes
GGGCAAAGAGGTTGCCATTGAATGCCAAAGGCTGGGACTGGAGGTGGTTGCATGTGATAAATATGCCAATGCACCAGCCATGCAGGTTGCTCATCGAGCGCATGTCTTTGATATGTTAGATGGTGAGAAATTACAGCAGATTATCGAACAGGAGCGTCCAGACTATGTTGTGCCGGAGGTTGAAGCAATAGCAACGGCAACATTAGCAAAAATGGAGCAACAAGGTGTCTGTGTCATTCCTACAGCGCATGCAACACAACTGACCATGAACCGTGAAGGTATCCGTCGTCTGGCCGCTGAAGAGTTAAACCTGAAAACTTCACCCTATCGGTTTGCAGACAATTATAAAGATTTTTGTCAGGCCGTGGCAGAAATTGGAACGCCATGTGTTGTTAAGCCGGTGATGAGCTCTTCAGGAAAAGGACAAAGTGTTATCAGAACTGAAGCTGAAATTGATCAGGCATGGCATTACTCACAAGATGGCGGTCGTTCCGGTGCGGGAAGAGTCATTATCGAAGGATTTATCGATTTTGATTATGAAATTACCCAGCTCACGGTCAGTGCCGTCGATGGGATTCATTTTTGTGATCCAATCGGTCACCGTCAGGAAGATGGAGATTATCGTGAATCCTGGCAACCTCAGGCAATGTCAGAAAAAGCGTTGGCAGCAGCAAAGGTCACGGCAGAAAAAATCGTCACAGCATTAGGCGGATTTGGTCTCTTCGGTGTCGAACTCTTTATTCAGGGTGATCAGGTTATTTTCAATGAAGTCTCCCCCCGCCCTCACGATACCGGGCTGGTCACATTAATATCCCAGAATATGTCTGAGTTTGCACTCCATGTCCGTGCTTTTACCAAATTGCCAATCGGACATATTTCCCGCTATCATCCGGCCGCCTCGGTGGCACTTCTGGGTCATGGCACCTCACAAAATGTCAGATATGAAGGATTAGCAGAAGCTCTGGCGATTCCGGCTACCCAGCTACGTCTTTTTGGTAAACCTGAGATTGATGGCAGACGGAGAATGGGAGTTGTACTGGCTACCGGGGAAGATACCGGACAAGCCAAAAAACGGGCTCTGGACAGTGCCGCCCGAATCAAAATAGCCTGTGATTCCACCTTAATCAGGTAAAACAAACATGAAGGAGCTGACAGCTCCTTTCTTATATTGATTCAAACACCCGGAAAATACTCAAACAACCACAAAGATACATAATTTCAGGTGGCTTGAGTCAATGCCTGAATCAGTTTTTCTCAATCAACCACACATCACCATCCGGAAACCCACCAGACTCGAATTCCGTTTCCTCAGATCCCAAAAGCACGGATTCTGACAGGCAGGCGATTCGGCAATGAGGAAATAATCGCTCGAGATCACTTTGCTGTACAGGAAAAATTCCCTCAAATTCATCAGAGTGTTCATAATGAGCGCTAATCAGCAGAATCCGTCCTCCGGTTTTCAGCAAAGCAAGCAACCGTTCGGCATACTGCTGCCTCTCTTCCGGGGAAATAACCACCATTGCCGCACGATCATAAATCAAGTCAACAGCTGGCAGAGGCGCAGTAAAAAAATCCCCCCGATACAGGTTCAGTTCATCAAACTGATATAACTCATGGGATGAATCAACACGAGTCACAAGCGGTGTATAAAAGTTTTCTGCAAAGAGAGCTCTGACAGCAATTTCACTGACTTCAACGCCATAAACTTCCTGATGCCGGGAAGCCAGCCAAACAAGGTCTTCACTTTTACCACATAGTGGCACCAATACTTTTTCATCCTGCTGCGGTAAAAGTCTGGTCCAATACTTTAGCAAAAATGGGTTTTCCTGAACCTGATGAAAGCTGATCTGGTTGGAAGCCCATTTCTCCAGCCAATAATCGATCTTCACAATAATAATACCCGTATAAACTAAATGAGCTTATGTCAAACGACATAAGCTCAAATACATAAAAGCCCCAGAGAAATCGAAAGACCACCTCAGTGGTCTTTCATATTCTCAGTCATTATGAGTCAATATTCTCGACCCGGGCCTTCAGCTTTTGTCCCGGACGGAATGTCACAACACGCCTCGCAGAAATGGGAATATCTTCACCTGTTTTGGGATTTCGTCCGGGACGTTCATTCTTATCCCTGAGATCGAAATTACCAAAGCCAGATAATTTAACCTGTTCCCCATTCTCTAACGCTTTGCGTATTTCCTCAAAAAAAGCTTCAACCGTTTCCTTGGCATCCCGTTTACTAAAATCAAGCTTCTCAAACAGGTTTTCAGCCAAATCGGCCTTTGTGAGCGCCATAAACTTTCCTCAAAGCTGTACCAACCACACTGCCAGAATTGCAGTCCCAAAGCATTTTTTATCAACCAATCAACAACATATCGGCCACACGCTAATTAGTGTATGCCAACCTTATGATTTACGCCAACTTTTTTATTAAATCGATGATAAAATGCTCACATTCATCACAAAGAAAATGTATTTTACATTTAACATATTTCACAATAATTGATTGATTTAAAGATAGAATTAGTCAAAAGCGTCAAAAAATAAAATAAAACCCGATATTTCTGTCAATAACGGAATTTTGTTCAGATTCAGTCTGAAATGCAACGTTGTGAATAAATATTATGCTTCAAATACACATAAAAAAAGCAGACTGATTAATAAATATCAGTCTGCTTTATCAAAAGGTTAGCGGATTTTTCAATTAATCCCGTAACGTTGCATCATATTTTCCGGAAACAGCTGCCAAAATATCTGCAACCGCAGAGGAAATATCCGGTTCTTCTAATGTTTTTTCGTCAGATTGTAATGTCAAAGCAATTGCAAGGCTCTTCTTACCGTCTTCAACACCTTGACCGACATACACATCAAACAGTTTTGCATCTTTCAGGTATTGATGACCACTTTCCAGACAGGCAGAAACAATATTGCCTGAGTCAATACTTTGATCAACCACCAAAGCGATATCCCGGCGGTTTGACGGGAATCTGGAAACCGCACCAATTTCAGGAATCAGGCGCTGATTCACGGCATTCCATTCAAGTTCAAACACAACGGTCCGGCCATTCAGTCCAAACTTCCGTTCCAGCTCCGGATGCACAGTGCCGATAACACCAATCTGACGACCTTCATGCAGAATTGCCGCAGTCTGGCCCGGATGTAATGCGGGATGTTTTGCAGCAGTAAAACTATAAGCGCCCTGATTAGACGTGAGCTCCAGAATGGCTTCCACATCCCCTTTCAGATCGTAAAAGTCAACAGTTTTACTGTCCAGCGCCCAATGTTCATCAGTCTGTGGTCCGGCAATCACACCTGCTAAGACAGGCTCCTGACGAATTCCCATCTCTGCCGTCTCATCAGGAACAAACCTGAGCCCGTATTCGAATAAACGAACACGCGGTTGCTGACGTTTCTGGTTATGAATCACCGTATTCAGCAGCCCCTGAATTAAACCCAGACGCATTGCTGACATCTCAACAGAGATAGGACTTGGCAGGATTAACGGTTCAACATCCGGCACAATCAGTTTCTGTTGTTCTGGCTCAACAAAGCTATAAGTAATCGCTTCATGATAACCACGATCAACCAGCAGATCTCTGACCCGTTTTAATGACAAATCAGCTTCTTTATACTGATTCATTGTCAATGCAGCAGCTGGCGCCTGAACCGGAATATTGTCATACCCATAAATACGTCCGACTTCTTCAATCAAATCCTGTTCAATCGCAATATCAAAACGCCAGGTCGATGCTGTTGCATGCCAGCCATTTTCTTTGACATCAACAGACATCCCCAAACGGGAAAGAATATCCACCACATCTTCATCCGGAATATGATGGCCAAGCAACTTATCCAGCTTTTCACGACGCAGTAAAACCTGATTTGGCTGAGGCAACTCAGACGCGGATTCTGCCACATTCACCGGTGCAACATCACCCCCACAAATCTCAACCATCAGCTGTGTGGCACGCTCCATAGCATTCATCTGAAGCGCATAGTCAACACCGCGCTCGAAACGCATGGAAGAGTCAGTATGAAGTCCATAGCTGCGTGCCCGGCCACGAATGACCGCAGGGGCAAAAAATGCACTTTCCAACAGTACATCTTTAGTCTCAGCGCTGACGCCTGAACCTTCACCGCCAAAAATACCAGCCAGTGCCAGCGCTTTGCTGTGATCGGCAATCACCAGTGTATCCGCATTCAGTTTTGCTTCAGTGCCATCAAGCAAGGTCAGTTGTTCATCCTGCCTTGCCATCCGCACAACAATTCCGCCGTCGATCTGAGATAAATCAAAAGCATGCATCGGCTGACCTTGCTCCAACATCACGTAGTTGGTAATGTCAACAACAGGATCAATAGAGCGAATGCCACAACGACGCAGCTTTTCCTGCATCCATAAAGGTGTTTCCGCCTTAACATTTACATTCCGGATCACCCGGCCAAGGTAACGCGGACAACCTTCAGGCGCCTGAATATCGATCGCAACCTGATCATCAATCGCTGGCTGTACCGCTTCAATTTGTGGCTCAGTCACATCAATCCGGTTCAGAACACCTACCTCACGAGCCATCCCTCTCAAACTGAAGCAGTCAGCACGGTTTGAGGTCAAATCAACATCAATGGTTACATCGTTCAAAGCCAGGAACTCACGAAAATCGGTCCCGTTCACGCTATCAGCAGGTAACTCAAGAATGCCATCAGACTCGACATCAATCCCCAGTTCAGAGAACGAACACAGCATGCCATGAGACGGCTGACCCCGTAACTTCGCTTTTTTAATTTTAAAATCACCCGGTAGCACGGCACCTACCGTTGCAACAGCGACTTTCAGTCCCTGACGACAATTCGGCGCACCACACACAATATCAAGCAGCTCAGCGTCACCGACATCAACTTTAGTCACACGTAATTTATCTGCATCAGGATGCTGTTCACATTCAACAACCTGACCGATTTTGACACCGGTAAAAGAGCCAGCGACAGGTACAACATCGTCAACTTCAAGACCTGCCATCGTAATCTGGTGAGAGAGTTCATCGGTTGTCACGGAAGGATTCACCCATTCCCGCAACCATGATTCACTGAATTTCATTCTATTTTGCCCCTGAATTATTTGAACTGTTTAAGGAAACGAAGATCATTTTCAAAAAACGCACGTAAATCATTTACGCCGTAACGTAACATCGTGAGTCGTTCAATCCCCATCCCAAAGGCAAAACCTGAGTATTTTTCAGGATCAATTCCAACACTACGTAACACATTCGGATGCACCATGCCGCATCCCAGAATTTCAAGCCATTTACCATTCTTCCGTCTCACATCAACTTCAGCAGAAGGCTCTGTAAAAGGGAAATAAGAAGGACGGAAACGGACTTCAAGCTCTTCTTCAAAGAAGTTACACAAGAAATCATGAAGGATGCCTTTCAGGTGAGCAAAATTCACATTTTCATCGACCAGCATTCCCTCGACCTGATGGAACATTGGCGTATGCGTCTGATCATAATCATTCCGGTAAACACGCCCCGGAGCGATAAACCGTAAAGGCGGCTGACGACTTTCCATCGTCCGGATCTGGACACCGGATGTATGGGTCCGCAACATCAGTTTCGGATTAAAAAAGAAGGTATCGTGATCGGTTCTTGCCGGATGATCATCTGCAATATTCAACGCATCAAAATTGTGAAAATCATCTTCGATTTCAGGGCCGGACTCAACAGTAAAGCCTAATTCACCAAAAAAGCTTTCGATCCGTTCAATGGTTCTGGTAATCGGATGAATACCACCATTTTCAATATGACGGCCAGGTAATGTGACATCAATGGTTTCTTCGGCGAGTTTCGCTTCAAGTTCTTCGCGCTGAAGCGCCTCTTTACGGGCACTGATAGCCTGTTGAACTGTTGCTTTCGCTTTGTTAATTTCCTGACCCGCAGTTCTGCGTTCTTCTGGAGGAAGCTTGCCCAGATTTTGCAACTGAGCCGTCAATTCCCCTTTTTTACCCAAATACTGGACACGTACTTCGTCAAGCACAACAAGTGTGTCAGCAGCCTGTATTGCCGCGGTCGCACCGGCAATGATCTCTTGTAGATGTTGCATCGTTTCCTCATCTGCCTTCCGGCAGTTTCTGCAAAGGTTCCGTTAGGTGACCTGAATTGATTTCCTGGAAATTTAAAACTAATTAATACCTGATTCCAAAATCAGAATAGCTTCGTTTCAGAGTATCTGTTTTCGTAACCGATACAGAATTTACTCTGAAAAAATAAGCGTCTTGAGGTAATAGGCACACATAGTAACGAAAGCTGCATCTAAAGCCAAACTGTAATCGCTTTTCTGGCGATGATTGAACCACTCATACCATTCTAAGTAATCTTCTGATCTGGATATATCTGGTTCCGCAAACCGCCAAGCGCCCCACCAGACACATCCAGATGATCAGTTTATTTTCCAGATTAGTATCACAGATAAAAATATCATTGCAGTTTCATCAGAAATAGGAATATTAACTAACCGAACTATAATCCGGCAAAAATCAGAGGTAAGTGAATACTGGATATAATGAATAATTTCAGGGAATACAGACAGAGAAGAGATTCTGGAGCGACATACGAGGTTCGAACTCGTGACCTCAACCTTGGCAAGGTTGCGCTCTACCAACTGAGCTAATGTCGCATAAAGATGGTGCCCCGGGCCGGACTTGAACCGGCACAGCGCGAACGCCGAGGGATTTTAAATCCCTTGTGTCTACCAATTCCACCACCAGGGCACGCAATTCTGGATTGCGGTGCACTCATTGAAAGAGGAAACACCATCTTAGCACTGTCATTAACAATACTAACAAATCTGGAGCGACATACGAGGTTCGAACTCGTGACCTCAACCTTGGCAAGGTTGCGCTCTACCAACTGAGCTAATGTCGCAAATGGAGGCGCGTCCCGGAGTCGAACCGAGGTCCACGGATTTGCAATCCGCTGCATAGCCACTCTGCCAACACGCCTTAACCAAACCGTCTTGCTTGGTACGGGATGCATTCTACGGATTCAGTACCCTCAGTCAACATAATTTTTTTATTTTTGAATCGTTTGCCTATTTTACATTCAAAAGCACCAATTAATCCCCATAAGCAGGCGATTCGATCAACTTTATTCCGGATTTCACTTCTGTTAAGCCACTGAAAAACTGAGATATACCAAGCTCTGGACAACTCATTTGCTTCATTTACCGTTTTCGTTACAAAGAAGCGATAATAACAATCTGCAAACAATCAAGCAGGATGAACAATAACCATAAAGTACTTCACAGATTCAATATTTTATAACTTGATATCTGACATTTCCGTCAGATGGATATTGTCCTTCAGAAAAGAAATTTCTATGTTAAACAACAACACAGATGACTTTATGGATGTATAGATGAAATTTAATCAGCAACATATCAATGAAATTAACCTGCTCTTGCAATTTGATCTGAACAGCAGAGATACCGGAATTAAAGTGCATAAAACGGCTGAGAAAAAAACCATCGATGCCGTTCAGGCACTTTACAGCAAGAATTTATGTACGCATCCAGATGGCGGCTACCTGACTGATGAAGGCATTGAAGCTGCCCAACATGCGGATCGTATTCTCAGAATTCTGACTTCAAACTAAGGAAAAAGAATTTCACCTGCACCTTCTGATAATACAGAATTATATCAGGCTCAGCATATGAAAACTGTCACGATTATAGGTGCCGGATGGCTTGGATTGCCATTAGCACAATACCTCAACGGCAAAGAATACACTGTCTTTGCCAGCCGTACTTCAGAAAACGGAGCTCAGGAGTTAACCGAACAGGGACTTCATGGATTCTGTTATCAGTTTGACAATACCGCACCCGCGCTTGCACCTATTCTGACCCAGCAAAAGACGGACATCGTGATTGGCTGTTTTCCGCCCGGTTTTCGTCAAAATAAAGCCGGTCAATATACTCAACACTGGTTAACACTGGCCGAACAATCTAAGCTTGCCGGTGTAAAAAAACTCATTATGATCAGCTCAACCGGAGTTTATCCGGATCTCCCGGAGAAAATGACGGAAGAGAAAGCCAGCCTGGGGCTGGCAGAGAAAGAGAACAAATTTAGTGAAAAGAACCGTATTTTACTGGCAGCAGAACAGCAAGTGCTGGATTCACGGCTTGACTATGTTGTTCTCCGCTGCAGTGGCTTAATCGGTCCAAAGCGACATCCCTCACGGTTTGTCCGCAATTTGAAACAAATCAGCCGTCAGGCGCCTGCAAATATGGTTCATCAGCTTGATGTCATCCGGGCCGTCACATTTGCAATCGACCATCTGACGAATGAAGTGATGAATGTCACCACACCGGAAACCGTCAGCAAAGCTGCATTTTATCAGGCAGCGCTAAAATCAGTGAACGCAGATATCACCATGCCACCGATCACTGAAACCCGCGATAAACTCATTTCCGCAGAGAAGCTTTGTGAAGCTGGTTTTAAATACCATTTTCAAAATACACTCGAGGCATTGGCATACAACAAAGATATTGCCGGTTGAGTCTCCCAGCCGGCTTAGCATTGGCCCTACAGGCCAAGCGCCTCTTTATAATGGCGACGACACACAGAAATATATCGGTCATTACCACCGATATCGACCTGGTCGCCTTCAGCAACTGCCTTACCAGATGCATCCACCCGCACGACCATATTGGCCTTTTTGCCGCAGTGACAAATGGTTTTCAGCTCTACCAGCTTGTCTGACCAGGCAAGCAGATATTGGCTGCCTTCGAATAATTCACCTTTAAAATCTGTTCTCAAACCGTAGCACAATACCGGAATATCGAGTTTATCAACCACTTCAGAAATCTGATAAACCTGACTCCGGGTCAAAAACTGGCACTCATCAATCAGGACACAGTCAATACGGGATGTCTGATGTAACTCCTGAATATCTTCATAGAGGTCAGTGCTGTCCTGATATAAATAGGCTTCTTCTTTTAATCCAATTCTGGAACTCACAACACCAGTGCCAAACCGGTCATCGACCGCTGCAGTAAAGATAACCGGCGTCATCCCCCGCTCACGATAATTAAATGAAGACTGCAGTAAAGTCGTTGATTTCCCTGCATTCATTGCAGAGTAGTAAAAATACATTTGGGCCAAAAGAAATTCCTGTTTCTGAACACAATATAAAAAGTGAATATGAAAGAAGGTGGCAAATGCCACCTTCCGGGTCACAGAAGTAATAATTATGTCATCAAATAACTATTTTTTGTCAACTGCAACCGAAACTGCCAACTCTTCAAGTGCTGCCGGATTTGCCGGGCTGGGCGCATCAGTCATCAGACAGGAAGCTGCTGTTGTTTTCGGAAATGCAATCACGTCACGAATGTTTTCAGTACCACACAGCAGCATGACTAACCGATCCAGACCAAATGCCAGACCAGCATGCGGTGGTGTTCCGTATTTCAGCGCATCCAGCAGGAAGCCAAATTTCAGCTTTTGTTCTTCTTCATCAATTCCCAGCGTTTCAAACACCGCCGTCTGCATCGCTGCATCATGAATCCGCACAGAACCACCACCGACTTCATAACCATTCAGCACCATGTCGTAAGCATTAGAGTTTGCACTGGCCGGATTCGCGATCAGCTCTTCAGGAGTCACGCCCAGCGGTGAAGTGAACGGGTGATGCATCGCACTTAAATGACCGGCGTCATCTTCTTCAAACATCGGGAAATCAACAACCCACAGTGGCGCCCATGCAGAAAGATCCGTCAGTTCAAGATCAAGACCCACTTTCAGGCGCAAGGCACCTAATGCTTCCGCTACAACATTTGCTTTATCTGCACCAAACAGGATGATGTCGCCGGATTTTGCCTGAGTTCTGTCCAGCAATGCTTCAATCACTGAAGCACTCAGGAATTTAGCCACCGGAGACTGAACACCATCAGCACCGGCATCGCGATCATTCACTTTCATCCATGCCAGGCCTTTCGCACCGTATACAGAAACAAACTCAGCATAACCATCAATCTGTTTACGGGTGAGTTGTGCTCCACCGGGAACGCACAATACAGCAACCCGCCCTTTTGCATCATTTGCAGGGCCGGCAAATACTTTGAAATCGACATCTTTGACCAGGTCAGCAACATCAATCAGTTCCAGTGGATTGCGTAAATCAGGCTTATCACTACCGAAACGGCGAATCGCTTCACTAAATGGCATCACAGGGAACTCGCCCAGATTCACATTAAGCAGCTCCTGCCACATATCCCGGATCATTGTTTCAGTCACCTGACGAACTTCATCAGCCGTCATGAATGATGTTTCAATATCAATCTGAGTAAATTCAGGCTGGCGATCAGCACGTAAATCTTCATCACGGAAACATTTCACAATTTGATAATAGCGATCAAAACCTGACATCATCAGCAACTGTTTAAACAGCTGTGGCGACTGAGGCAACGCATAAAACTGACCTTTATGTACACGACTCGGTACAAGATAATCTCTCGCACCTTCTGGCGTCGCTTTTGTCAGCACGGGTGTTTCGATATCTAAAAAGCCATGCTCATCAAGAAAACGACGCACAAAACTGGATGCTTTCGCTCTTAACTTAATCCGCTCACTCATTTCAGGACGACGTAAATCAATATACCGATACTTCAAACGTTGTTCTTCAGTATTATTCTGGTTGAAATCCAGAGGCAACACATCCGAGCGGTTAATAATTTCAAGATGCTTTGCCAGCACTTCAACTTCACCTGTCGCCATATCACGATTGATCTGACTTTCCGGACGGGCTCTGACTTCACCAGCCAGGCGGATACAGAACTCATTACGAAGCTGGTTGGCAGTTTCGAACACATCAGCCATATCCGGATCAATAACCACCTGAACTAATCCTTCACGATCACGCATATCAATAAAAATTAGACCGCCTAAATCACGGCGGCGATTTACCCATCCGCAAAGTTCCACAGGCTGCCCCACAAGGGACTTGTTCAGATGACCACAATAATGGCTGCGCATAATGATTTTCCCAATGATTAAATAATTAACTTCAACAACCACCGCTCTTACTCTCCCTAAGACCAGTGATATTAATTCTCTCTGTCAGGGATCCGGTCGATACCGCCTGACTCCGCAGCCCGGTATCGATGCAAAAAAAGCAGAACCCGTTGACACATAAAACAGAAAAATGTACCAAGAAACTAAATGTACAAAAAAACAGGCGCAGATTATAGCGCTAAACAATCGTGTTCTCCAAAGCGATATCACAGATTCCGGGTAATTTAATGCAAAAACTACAAACAAAGCTCCCATTGAGACTGGGGTTGACACTCTGGTCACACCCACAATGGCAGCAAACATTCTACGGACGCGGCACAACAGCTTCTGAAAGACTTGAAAAATATGCTCAGGTTTTTCATACCGTTGAAGGCAATACGACGTTTTATGCATCACCGGCATCCAAAACAGTTTCCAACTGGAAAGCAGCAACGCATGATGACTTTCGCTTTACATTTAAGCTACCTAAAGAAATCACCCATGAGTTGATGCTGACCGGTTGCCGGCATGCCTTACACACCTTTCTCACTCTTCTGGAACCTATTCACGAAAGAATTGGCCTCTGGACGATTCAGCTGCCAGCCGCTTTTGGCCCGGAGTTTTTCCCCCGCCTTCAGCAGTTTTGCCAGCTTTTTCCGGCCCATTTCCCATTGGGTGTCGAAATACGTCATCCGGCATTTTTCACCAAAGGCCCTGAAGAAAAAACATTGAATCAGTGGCTGATTGAACAAAAAATAAACCGGATTATCATGGATAGTCGTCCGGTCTTTGCTGCACCGCCAGAGACACCGGCAACGATAGATGCTCAGCGAAAAAAGCCACGTCTTCCCGTTCATGCAATCGCAACAGCCGGCAAGCCCATGATGCGTTTTATTGGTCATCCGGCGCTCAACGAAAATCATATATTTTTTCAGCCATGGCTCAATAAGCTGACAGCATGGATTCATGAAGGCCGTCAGCCTTATGTGATGATACATACCCCGGATAACGCTCTGGCTCCGGAACTGGCTCAGCAGTTGTATCAGTCACTTCAGCAAAAAACGGCTTTACCGGATCTTGCTGCTTTTCCTGCCATGAAAGAACAAAATCAACTCCCGATATTTCCGGATGAATTTTCCTGATGAGGATCATTGGCCTTGTTCCGGGCGATGCAAGATAGCTAAAATTCACAGATTCACCGTTTCACAAAACATGACAAAGCCCCCGTTATTTCATAAAATACGCGCCTTTTCGTGGGAAGCATGTCGATAATGTCATGCCTGTGCGTTCGGATCATGAGGTCACTATGAGTTATAAAGACACTATTTTTTCAGCCCCAATCGATAAAATTGGCGACTTTACGTTTGACGCCCGGGTTGCTGAAGTCTTTCCCGATATGATTCAGCGGTCAGTTCCCGGTTACAGTAATATCATTTCTGCGATTGGTATGATGGCCGAGCGTTTTGCCCGCCCTCACTCAAATATCTATGATTTAGGCTGTTCTCTGGGCGCAGCGACACTTTCTGTCCGGCGTCATATTCAGCATGAAGGCTGTAAAATCATCGCAGTTGATAATTCTCAGGCCATGGTTGAGCGTTGCCGCCTCCATGTCGACGCTTACCGTGCAGAGACTCCGGTGGACGTCATACAGGCTGACATCAGAGAGGTCAACATCGACAATGCTTCCGTTGTTGTTCTCAATTTTACCCTGCAGTTTCTGCCACCGGATGACCGTTATCAATTGCTGAATCAAATCTATCAGGGCCTGAATCCGGGTGGTGTGCTGATTTTGTCAGAGAAATTCGTCTTTCCTGACGACAAGGCCAATACACTACTGATCGATCTGCACCATGATTTCAAGCGGGCCAATGGCTATAGTGAACTTGAAATCAGCCAAAAGCGCAGTGCAATAGAAAATGTCCTGCAACCAGACAGCATTGAAACGCATAAAGCGCGTTTTCATGACATCGGTTTTTCCAGTTTTGATGTCTGGTTCCAGTGTTTTAACTTCGGCTCCATGTTCGCAGTGAAATAACGGAACAAGCACCGTAAAACACATCATCAATATGAATTATTTAATTGAAACCAAAAACAGCGGTATGGTTTGACATGTTTGATTTTGCAAATTTTTATCAATTGATTGCGGCGGATCCCGCCTTACAGCCCTGGTTAAATACACTGCCCGCCAGACTGACGGACTGGCAGAATCAGGCTCATGGCGATTCCGACCGCTGGCAGAGAACGCTTAAGAAAATTTCTTCATCTCATCCTGATATCATCGAGTTGAAAGATCGGGTATCAGTGACTAATCATGAAGCATTGCCCGACGGTGAAAAGAAAAAACTCGAAAGTATTTTAAAAACACTCCATCCATGGCGCAAGGGACCTTATTATCTTCATGATATCCATATCGATACGGAATGGCGCTCAGACTGGAAATGGGATCGGGTTCTGCCCCATATCTCTCCGCTGAAGCACAGAAAAGTACTCGATGTCGGCTGTGGTAACGGATATCACATGTGGCGAATGCTCGGTGAAGGTGCACAACTGTGTATTGGTGTTGATCCCTCTCATCTGTTTCTCATCCAGTTTGAAGCCATTCGTAAACTAATGGGAAATGACCAACGAACGCACCTGCTGCCGCTTGGAATTGAAGATATTCCCGCAAGTGAAGCCTTCGATACAGTGTTCAGTATGGGCGTTTTATATCACCGCCGGTCACCATTAGAGCATTTGCAACAACTGAGAAATCAGCTGGTTCCCGGCGGAGAACTGGTCCTGGAAACTTTAGTGATCGAAGGCGATGAGAACGCTGTCCTGGTCCCGGTTGACCGATACGCCCAAATGCGCAACGTTTACTTTTTTCCCTCATCTAAAGCGCTTGCTATCTGGCTGGAAAAATCCGGGTTTACTGATATCGTCATCGCAGACGAAAGTATCACAACGACGGATGAACAGCGAAGCACGACCTGGATGACCCATAATTCCCTTCCTGATTACTTAGATCCGGCAGATCCTTCCAAAACTGTTGAAGGTTATCCGGCTCCGCGACGCGCGATTTTAGTCGCCAGAAAATCATAATTGACATACATCTAACGTGCGATAGCCGAAATCAGAGTAGGCTATCGGAAAAGTCTGGGATCTCCTCAATCTAACCGACACAGATTCACAATGAATGTAAGAAAGATAAGGTTGCTCATGTTGAAAAGGCTTGCACTGATGATGGCAATTTCTGCGCTCACCGGGTGTTCTTCTGTTAAGGAAGATAATTTTCACAAGGAAACAATTTCCGCCATAAAAAATGCTGAACTGAGTATTTCTCAGCGCCTGGTAAATCTGGAGCTGCAATCAAGCCATCAGGCTAAATATATTGATGGTCTGGAAACAGAAATTAATTCGCTGAAACATCAGGTCACCCGACTGAATCAGCACATGTATCAGTTCAGAAAACAGAAAAAATCACAGGAAAAAACAGCATCAGTTACTCAGCCAGAGCCTGAATATCCGCCGGTTCAGGATATTCCTGCGAATAAAATTATTCTGGGTCGTGTCGAGCATGTGACAATTGATTCAATCCGGCAAACCTTTAATGCACGTGTTGACACTGGCGCCGCAACCTCATCGTTAAACGCAGCAAATATTGAAGAATTTGAAAGAAACGGTAAAAAATGGGTTCGCTTTCATTTGTCAGAAAATATGAAAGACACCTTAAAAGATCACTGGATAGAAGCTCCGGTCACGCGCTATGTCAAAATTCGTCAGTCAACTCAAAATGAAACGGAGAGACGACCTGTAGTCAGCTTATGGATCAGTGTCGGAAAAATTCATGAACGGACAGAGTTCACCCTGGCAGACCGATCACATATGAGCCACCCGGTTCTGCTTGGACGTGAGTTTATTCGTGATATCGCCTTAGTCGATGTCAGCCGGAAGTTTATTCATACACCAAACAGTAAAGGCAGTAAGAACAAATCATGACTTCACGCGTTCCATTTTACCTTTGCATACTTATTCTGCTTGCAACCGGTATTTATCTGAGTGTATTTCGTCATCAGGTCTATGGTGTTCCGTGGACACCAGGCAAGACACGTCAGGTCTGGGATATTGAGGCACGAATCCAGTTTTATGCACAGGGAAAAGAAGTGAAGGTCTCTCTCGCAGCCCCTGACACTCAAAATGGATTCACACTGATTAGCCAGTCAGCTTCATCGCCGGGATACGGCGTCTCTTATCTGGAATCAGAAAAAGGCCGGCGGGCAGAATGGTCCATCCGGCATGCCAGTGGTCCGCAGACGATCTACTACAAAACGCAATTTCTGGTTGACCCAAATGCGCAGGCTGACCCTAAGCCTCCCCAGTATTCACCCGCTCCCCCCCGGTTTACCAAGCCTGAAGAAGCCGCAGCCACCGCTCTGATTCATCATGCGACACAGCTTTCATCGGATGACACCACCTTTGCCAGAGAGCTGATTAAAGCATTAAATGATACCGAGAGTCAGAATGCCCAATTACTTTTAAATCAGCTGGCAAAATTTAAAGTCACTCAGGCGCTTCTGTCATATTCCGGAATTCCCAATAAAATTGTCGGTGTGCTCCAGTTAAAAGATGGCAGACGTCGTCAGAATATCGAACCCATGAACCAAATATGGGACGGAGAACGCTGGGTCGTTCTTAACCCTAAAACAGGTAAACAGGAAAAGCACCCGAATTTACTGGTTTGGGATGAATCCAATGTTTCATTACTGGATGTCAGTGGAGGCAAAAACAGTCAGGTCCAGTTCAGTATGATTGCTCAGGATATCTCCGCTCAGGAAGCAACGAATAATAAAGTGAATGCTGATGGTTTACTGAATCTTTCTATTCACAGCTTACCACTCGAAGAACAGGCCATGTTCAAAACAATCATGCTGATCCCAATTGGTGCGCTGATTGTCGTTTTCCTCCGGGTTATCATCGGATTGAAAACATCGGGAACATTCATGCCGGTATTGATCGCAGTCGCTTTTGTTCAAACCCAGCTTCTTCCCGGTATTGCCGGATTTCTTCTGATTGTCGGAACAGGGCTCATTATCCGGAGCTATTTGTCCCGGCTCAATTTATTACTGGTTTCACGCATTTCAGCCGTCATTATTGCTGTGATCCTGATGATAGCATTATTTACCGTCTTATCTTTCCGGCTGGGAATTTCTGAAGGGCTGACGATCACATTCTTCCCGATGATTATTTTATCCTGGACCATCGAGCGGATGTCGATTTTGTGGGAAGAAGATGGTGCAAAAGAAGTCGTTTTACAGGGTGGCGGCTCATTATTTACTGCGATTCTGGTTTATCTGGGAATGACCAACACCTATATTCAGCATCTGACCTTCAACTTCATTGGCATTCAGTTCATCATTCTGGCTGTGATTCTCCTGTTGGGGACATATACCGGTTATCGTCTGACGGAGCTGAAACGATTTAAACCAATGGCGGAAGAAATATGATACTGAGCAGGCTAGCCTCCCCTTTTCAGCTAAAAAGTAAAGGGATTCTTGGCATGAATCAACGGAATCACAGCTATATCGGACGGTATAATGATCGGTCCCGGTATCCTTTGGTTGATGACAAATTAAAGACTAAAATAATCGCTGAGGAAGCCGGATGTACCGTTCCGGAGTTAATCGGTGTGATTCGCAGCCAGCATGAAGTCAAAAAGATTCATCAGCTTGTCAGACAGTGGCCCGCCTTTGTGATTAAACCGGCATGCGGGAGTGGTGGAAAAGGAATTCTGGTGATCGCTTCTCATCAGGGCACAACCTATACAAAACCATCCGGAGCTACCATTTCCGAAGAAGACTTAGAGCGTCACATCAGTAATGCACTGGCCGGGTTATTTTCTCTCGGAGGCAAGAATGATGTGGTGATTATCGAAAATATGATTCAGTTTGATTCATGCTTCCATGGTTTCAGTTATGAAGGTGTGCCTGACGTCCGGGTTATTGTCTTTCAGGGTTACCCGGTCATGGCAATGATGCGCCTTTCAACCAAAGCTTCTGACGGAAAAGCAAATCTTCATCAGGGTGCTGTTGGCGTCGGCATTGATGTTGCCAGTGGTCAGGCCGTCCGCGCAGTTCAGTTTGGCCGGCCTTTGACTCACCATCCTGATACAAACCGCGCTTTATCAGAGCTCAAAGTACCTCACTGGGAGCGTTTATTAGTTCTGGCAGCCAGTGCCTGGGAAATGACCGGGCTTGGCTACATTGGAACAGATATGGTGCTCGATAAAGAACAGGGGCCAATGGTACTGGAGCTGAATGCCCGTCCAGGTCTGGCAATTCAGATAGCCAATGGTGCCGGACTGTTACCCCGTCTGAAACATATCGAGAATATCAAACCATCTTTTGCTCCGCCTTCTCCCCTTCAGCGGGTCAGATATTCACAACACACGTTTGGTCAGGATCAGCCAGCAGAAATTTCAATCCATGAGACAGTTTCGACTGTCTGAATGAGACTGCTCAAGCCATCCCTTTTCGTTGATAAGAAAGGCGCTTAAACAAGGGCATCCATGCCCTAATGCCCTTGTTTGCTCCACTAGACACATACAGATGATCAGTTTATGTTTCAGATTAATGGAATAATCATCTCATTTTTATTTCTGATAAAAATGTTGACATACGTCACAAAAAATAGATAATTGTGATCGAAGTCAAACAAAACAGCAGGAGTTAATTATGAGTTCAATCATCGAATCAGAAATGAGAGTCAGCGAAGAAAGACAGAACACACATCAGGCTGATAAATTAACCTTACGTGATATCGCTACTTTATTTTCTATGTTTGCTGTCACAGCAACAATTTCATTACTGACAACCTTATCGTGGGTTGCATAAAAACATAAGCCTTGCATCAATATAATTTATCTGCTGCAAGGATTATGTTTTTATTCTGCCGGAAACATTACACACCGGTAAGTAGTACACTCAATAAACTCTGTTTTATCTTAATATTTCATCTCCCGTTACAGCATATACTGGCATACATGCCGTTAACATGCTGAACAGCATCAATATATCATTCATATCAGGTATAATTCCGGAAGAAACTTACCGGAGCTATATCATATGGATATTCTATTTCTTGGTACATCCGCTGGTGTTCCGACCCGCAAAAGAAATGTCACGGCCATTGCTGTCAGTGAAAATCAAAGTCGTAACTGGTGTCTGGTCGACTGTGGGGAAGGCACACAACAGCAACTATTACGAACCCACTTATCATTACATAATCTTCAAGCTATTTTCATTACCCATATCCATGGTGATCACTGCTATGGGCTGATCGGATTACTCGCCAGTGCAGGAATGAGCGGCCGGAAAACACCACTCAGAATTGTTGCACCTCAGGGTATCCGGGAATGGATTGAAGCGACGAAACGACATACACAACTTTTTATTCCTTATGAATTGCACTTTACCGAAGTTGAATCCCTGACCGCCATAAATGTCGGCCCCTTTGAAGTTCATACGACTGAACTCTCTCACCGGGTACCATCTTATGCCTACCGTTTTACCGAAAAAATCATCAGGACAAGTCTCGATACTGACAAGCTGAAGTTACAGGGAATCCAGCCGGGTCCGGTATGGGGAAAACTCCGGCAAGGTCAGGACATCACCCATGAAGGACAACAGCTACTGTCTCAGGACTTTGTACAACAGGAAGTTCAGGTCAGAAAAATTGTTGTCTGTGGTGATAATGACCACCCTCAGTTACTTCAGTCACTTTGTCAGGATTGTGATGTACTGGTTCATGAAGCAACGTATACACAAGATATTGCAGCCAAAGCAAGCGATGCAGGGCACAGCTATGCAGGATTAATCGCAACATTTGCAGAATCCATGCAGTTACCCAACCTGATTCTGACTCACTTCAGTCCCCGTTATCAATCAGATCCTGAAGCCCCCTGCTCTGTTGAACATATCCGCCGGGAAGCATATGCCCTTTATTCAGGAAACTTGTATCTTGCAGAAGACTTTGATCACTATCAGCTGATGCAACATGGTGAAATAAAGAAAAACTAACTCATAAAAAAAGCCACCAGCTCATCTCTGGTGGCTTCATTTTAAAATATTATGTTTCTGACAATATCAAGTTTCTGGCAAGATTGAGCTTCGCCGGTCATGGTTCAGCTTCATGTTGTTTCCAAAGGAAGATCTTCAACTTCTCTGTGATCTGATTCCGCAGAAGCGAATCCCCGTAAGCCGACAACATGGACATGTTCATGATCTTTGAATACTTTCCGGACCAGCTTATAAGTTGTTCCTTTTTCCGGGCTGATATTTTCCGGCGCTGCAATCAGCAGCTGCATATCCAGCCGGTCACAAAGCTCAAATAAGGTAGAGATAGACTTCGCATCCAGCCGGGCTGCCTCATCCAGAAACAGTAACCGGCAAGGAATAATCTCTTTACTCCGTAAACGCCGTGACTCTTCTTCCCAGCTTTGTACCACCATCAACAAAATGGACTGACCGGTTCCGATTGCTTCCCCCGTCGATAATGCACCTGATTCCGCCTGTAACCAGCCATCTGCACCCCGGTTGACTTCAACATTCAGTTCAAGATAATTACGATAATCCAGCAACTCTTCGCCCAGAACCTGAGGTGATCGCTGTCCCATATCCACATGTGGATTGACACGCTGGAAGAGCTTCGCCATTGATTCAGAGAAAGTCAGCCGCGAGCTGCTGAAAAGATCCTGATGCTGGTCCTGCTGCTCCGCCAAACCCGAAAGCAACATTTCATGACTTTCCCGCACCTTCACATTCAGCCTGACACCATTGACCTGGCCAAAGTTTATATTCGACAATCCCTGATTCAGCATCCGGATACGATTCTGTTCACGCTGAATCGTTTTGCGGATAATACTGGCAACCGATTCTGAGCTGATTGCCAGATTCGCTTCCCGCTGAGTCAGTTCATCAGTCAAACGTGCCAGCTCAACCTCCATCTCTTCAATCGCTTCAACCGGATCATCCGTACGGATAATATCCTGACGAATTCTTTCTCTGAGATGCTGATAAACATCAATATAGAACAGAACTTTACGCTCCGGCTTCGCGTTATCTTCCGACAACCGCAATGAGTCTCTCAACGTATCATTATCCGCAACAGCCAGACGTAATGCGCCCAATGCTTTATCAGACATGGAGCGTAATTCACTGCCGGACAGATAAGCCAGCTCGCGCTTATGCAAACGTCGTTCAACATCATGCTTGCGGGCTAAACGAAGTACAGAACACCAGCCAGCTTTCGCATTGACGATAAATTTCCTCAGCTCCGCATAATCTTTCGTGACTTTTTTCAGCTGTTTTGTCAATGTACTCATTTCCAGTTCAGTCGATGTGACCGTTCTTTCCAGTTCATGCTGACGCTGACGTGAAACATGCAATTTTTCATACAGCTCATTTTTACGAAACTCAGCCCGTTCAAGTGCGGTTTCATCAGTATTCACACCGAATGATTGTAGTTCCTGCTCAAACTCTTGCACCGTTTCAAGCTTGGATTGATGAGCACTTTTTAAGGAAGCCATCACCTGCTGATACTGGACAGCCTGACTTTGTGCCTGTTTATAAGCGCTGCGGGCTTCTGTGCGCTGAATTTCCGCCTGTGCCAGTTTCGCTTTCAGCTGTTCACTAAACGCATCGCCCTGATTCACCAGATCAATTGCATCAGCATAATTCAGATGATGACGACGCTCAGCCAGATCAGATAACGCAAATATTTTCGCTTTCACATCCTGTAGCGCCTGATCAGCCTGTTGATAATCAGCTTCCAGCACATCAAACTGTTCAGGATCACTCTCAAGTGAACTGATACAGGATTTCAGTAACTCAACATGTTTACCATGGCGGGCTAAGAATTGTTTCGCTTCATCCAACGAGCTCAGAGACTGTTCAATCTCTTCACTTCTTTCGGCAAGCGAATCATCATCAAGCAAGTGAACATGAGGTTCAATTTTATCTATCAGCGACAATCCATCTCTGGACTGTTGGATACGACTCCTGAACTGATGTTCTTTGGTATCCATTTCACTCATTGAACGTGAAATCTGATTATTTTTATCCCGGATCTGCTGTAAGGCCTGTTCAGGGTTATCCTGAAAAGCGTTCGTCATATGTGTGGTGACAAACGCCTGATAAGCCTGATACAAACGTTGAGATTTTTGCGTATCAAACGACACTTTTGCATAAGCTTCAACAATATCATCACGCCCGGCACGTAACTGTTCCAGACGCATTTCTCTTGCCGCTCGTCCAAACAGAGGAATCTCAGGAAAACGTGAGTAACGGAGCTGATTGTCGTTCAAGCGGACACAAACAGCGCCTTCTGACTCTTCTGCATCAAATGCACTGTCATCAAACGCATCAACGTCTCCTTCGAGAATATACAAATCTTCCGGACAATCATCGAGCTCAGACAAGCGCTCTTTAACACCTGATAAGTCAGAAACGACAATGGCATGACGCGCCGGACCGTACATCGCGCTGAAATAAGGTGCATCGTCGATCGTGATGTCATCATAAATTTCTGACAGCAGAACACCACCTAAAACATCCGCGATACCTTTAATCCGGGCATCATTTGCGCCACCGGGAGACGCCAGCAGCTCGATATCTTTTTCAATATCCCGACGCTTTTGAGCCAGCTGTTCTTTTTCTGCGGACTGTACTTTTTCCTGTTCAAGTATTTGCTGCATCTGCAGCAAAACTGACTGCTGATCGGCCAGAGACTCACCACTCTGTTCTCTGAGCGCTTCCAAAGCATTATGTGAGATGATCCACTGAGGCGCCAGCTGTTCTAAACGACGAATATCATCCTGACAATTTTGTTGCTCACTGCGCAAAGCCGTCCGGTTGTCCCGGATGACTGCAACTTCTTCCTCAAGTGAATCAAGCAAATGTAAATGCTTTTCACGTTCTTCGCTCAGATCCAGCGAATCCAGGGACAGCTGAAACTGAGTACAATAAGACTCCGCAAAATCACGTGCCTGTTTTTGCTGCGTCAACTGACGTCTTATGTCAGCTTGCTGGCTCGTCAGGTGATGCTGCTGTTCAACCTGTCGTTTGGCTTGCTCTGCTTTTGCCACAACTTCTGTTGCACAATGAAATGCTGACTGCCGGTCAACATCAGTGACAATGGACTGAATCAGCGTGAATGCCTGCTCAAATTGTGAAGCTGCAGCCGAAGCCAGATCCAAACGATGTTTCATTTGTAACAGACGGGTTGTCATCTCAGATTGCGCCTGATTCAGTTCCTGAATTTTTTCAGATGCATTCTCAGCAGACAACGTCTGGTCGCCAGTAAGCGTCTGCGCCTTTTCCAGTGCATTCAATGCCTGTTGATATTGAAGTGCCCGTGTTTGCTGAATATCAAGTGCTTGCTGATAATCAGCCAGCTGGGACTTCAGGCTATCCACCTCATCTTCATAAATCGTGGCTTGTTCTTCAGTCAGGGCAACCTGTTCCTGAGATTCTTCAACCACCATCAGCTGTTCTTCAAGCCGCTCTTTTAACGCTTCCAGATCTTCCCTGTATCTTTCGATTTTCTCTCGCTGACGCAGAGCATTCTGCACCAGCTGCAAATAATCTGAGGCACTCTGGTAATCCTGTTCAAGGGCAGACTCCTGTCCTGATAATTCTTCCAGTTCTGCTGAAACCTGATTGAGCAATTCACGATGACGGCACAACGTCTGCTGTGCACCAAACAAAGTCTGCCGATGGGACAATGCCTGCTCTACCTTACTTCTCCGCTCATTGGCATGACGCATATAATCTGCTGCCACATAATTGGTCGACTCAGTAATCAGATGCTTAAATAAATCGCGATCATTTTGGGTCGTTTTAATCGCTTCCAGTGTCATCCGGTTTTCACGGAGCGCCGCTTCCATATCCTGAAATGCTTTTTTTACCCCACCGTTTTGCGGCAAAAGATAATCACGTAGTGACCGGGTAATCGCACTGGAAATCCCGCCATAGAGTGATGCTTCAATCAGCCGGTAGAATTTGGAACGATCCGCACCTGAACGCATTTTTTTAGGCACAACCCCAAACTCAAACATTTGTGCATGGTAGTCAACGACCGATTGAAATGCTTTAAACTGAACCCCTTCATGAGCCAGTGCGCACTCTTTGACTTCATTGAGCTGACGCACCCGGGCCTGCTGTTCAGAGACACCTTCGATCAAAATATCCGTTGGCCGGACATGGCTTGGCAAGCCCTGAATTAAGAAAGGTTTGATATCAACTTTTTTATCCCGGCCCGCAACCTGTTGTAGCTTGACGGCAAACAAAAGGCGCTGATGACGGGAGTTCACCACATCAAGTGCCGCATAACATACACCGGGTTGAAGTTTCCCGTGTAAACCTTTATCTCTGGATGACTGGGAACTTCCCGCTTCCGTGGTATTTCTGAAATGAAGCAAACTCTGATCCGGGATCAACGCCGTAATAAATGCGGCCATAGTGGTTGATTTACCGGCACCATTTCCGCCGGAGAGCGTCGTCACCAACCCATCGATATCAAAGGTCCGTGCGAAGAAACCATTCCAGTTGATCATAGTCAGTGATTGATATTTACCTCTTTCAATCATGCTTCACCTTCAAATTCTGTTAATTCTGTTGCTATTTGTTGTTCTGATGTTTGTTTTTCATCGAAAGACGGGACCGGCACCACCGCTTCTCCATCCCTGATTAAGCGTAACTGAGCTTCCCGCATGTCATCACCAAGACGTACATCAGCACCAAAGCGAAACACAGCTTCCGTAATCACAAACTTACCTGAATCACCAATCACCACAATCATCCCCATGCGGCGAAGTCTGCGTAGCGATGTTCTGACTTTTTCAAATAGTTTTTCACGGTCCAGATCAGAACCACTGGCCCGGTGTGTAACCAGCCGCATCAGCTTTTTCTCATCAGCCAGAGATAACAGCTCGTCATATAATTCCTGACTGGTAAATATACCTTCATGTGCCAATCGCTCGGGACTGAGATACAAGAAACACAACACTTTGCCGACCAGCATATCCAGCTCAGATAAAACACTTCTGTTAATCAAAGAAGTTGAGCGGGGTCTGAGATAAAAGAAACCTTCCGGCGCTCTGACCAGCTCTGTATTATAGCGCTGATAAAACATCGCCAGTTCCGGTTCAAAATCAGAGAGAAAGGCATGATTGTCCAAATCTTCACCGGATATATGCCGCCCTGCCCGCAGCAAGCTATCAAGCGCAGGAAAAAGAGGGTTAGAAATTGCTTTGACCAGTTTTTCTGGCATGTATTCATTCATATTGGTCGATGACATTCGCTTGTACCTTTGCACCAAATTCGTTAATTGCCTGCCACTTGGGCTGAATTGCCTGATAATCTGCACCTGAGTAACCAAGACGAACGGCTTGATCGACAACAATACGTGCTAAATCAAAATGATGGGCTCTGGGGTGAGAAGCCAGATAATCTTTCAGAACCAGAGTCAAATCAATGGGTTCTCCTTTCTCTTTGTGGGCAGTCAACATATGGCCGATCCGTTCAGAAAGTTCATCCGTGACCTGTTCATACGCTTCATATTCTACTTCTTCAGGCACATGACCGGTCACTTCATCATTTCTGAGAACAAGCGCCTCATCGCGCAGATCAGTAAAACGCTCAGCATCTGCAAACGTCAGATACCAAGGTAGCTCAAAGTACTCATTGACAGACTGGCGAAGTCTTTGACTAAAGGCCCGGAACTGATCCATATCAATCGCAGTCCGGATAAATTTATGGACATGCCGATCATAGCCAATCCAGAGATCAATGGCCTGTTGCCCCCAGCTGATAATCCGATCCAGTTTCATTTGCAGCTGAAATAAGATCTCCTCGACAAACCCCAGTTCAGTATGGCCATAAATGCATTCCTGAATATCCAGAATCTGAGTCTGAAGCTCATCACCGGCAGCCTGCAGGGTGTCTTGCAACTCTTTTAGTGTAGAGGAAGTTTCAGATAATAATGACTCACAATTCTGAATCGCATCGCGCCAGTCTTTATTCAGTAACTGGGCAATCTGGTCTTTAACTTCCTGCTGCTGTTCATCCATCACCCGCTGGTTTAAATCTATCTGATCGAATATTTCACCAACGGAATATCTCAGAACGCCATAGACATGCTTTTGCCAGTATCCCGGCGTACCACCTTTTTCTGCAGCCTCTTTTGCCTTTTCCATTTCGTCAGCCACAATGGAAAGCTGAATGGACAATTTCAGTTTAGAAAATTCACGGTGCCGGACATAATAGTCAGTAATGCCAATGGCTAACGGTGACAGGCGGTAAATACTTGCGCCATCGGTAATTTCACTGGTGAAACGCTGAATCAGCCGTTGTTGCACCAGATCATTCACTGCATTATTCGCACGAAATGCAGAAGCATCGCCGGTATCTTCAAACAACCGGGTCACAATGGCAAAAGCATCATGTAACTCACCTTCACCTAACTCGTCATCAAACCGCTCATGGCTTAACACAGCAAGAGAGATTAAAAAAGCAAGTTTTTCAGAACTCAGACTGAGTGAAAAATCATGTTGCCTCACCCAGCCAACCAGCTCATCTATTGATTGTTCACTTTTTTCCGGAATCAACTCATCCATCATAAATTTGTTATTCCTTACTCACTTTTCTGGCCAAAACATGAATGTATCGTCCCATCGATAAGTAAGGCTCCTGACGGCATAGCTGTTGCTCAAGCGCCAGCACATCCTCATAAGTATACTCTCCCATATTCTTTCGATTCCCTATGTAATCATGAAAACAACGAATACCGGATTTACATTCAATCTCAAACCCTGACATTTCAATCCACCGATAAACCTCTTCAGGCAGAAGTCCTTTTTGGGGTTGTAGCTTAAAACGCTTCCGGAAAGGCATTCCTTCCAGAACATGAGGTATATTTCCACATATAACATTTTTAAAAACTAAACCATGGTGATTGTAGAACATCACAGAAGCTACGCCACCAGGCCTGACCTTACCGAGCAGGTGTTTTAATGCCTCTTCTGGTTCAGCCAGCCACTCCATCACTGCATGAAACATAAGAAAATCGACCTGATTTTTAATATGTTTATCAATTTCCTGTACGGGTGAATGAACAAAATCATACTGTGCCTGCAATCCTTTGCGTTCGATCTCTGCCTGAGCCAGTTTTAACATCTCAACTGATAAATCACATAATGTTACATGATGTCCCGCTTCAGCTAACTTCTGAGACATCTGTGCCAGCCCGCCGCCGGCATCTAATATGTTTAAAGGTGCATGAGATGATGGAAATTTTCCCAGAATTTGCATAATATCTTCCCAAACAATTGTTTGGCGGATCAGACCTTTGTCAGAGCCGTATATATTTTTTGCGAATTTGTGGGCAATATCGTCGAAATTGCGGTCTTCAGTCACAATAGCATGAGTTATTATAATCAATCGTGCTGCTATTCTGTCACAGGAATGGCAGGAATAAAGAGGGATTAATCGTTTTTATTCTCAATTGCTGATTTTTCGGACTATTTTTATATGTTTGCACTAAAAAAAATCGTTTCTGCATTTCTGATGCCTCTTCCCTCGTTGCTATTAATTGGCTTTATCGGGTTGATGTTGATCATGTTTACAACGAAAAGAAAGACTGGTTGTCTGATCGTTCTGTTCTCTTATGTATGCCTTTTTATGGCATCATTTCAGCCTGTTTCAAGTCGTCTGCTGGCTCCTCTGGAACGTCAGTATTCTGCTTTTCTGCCCATTGAGGGGACGGTTAACTATGTGATGGTTCTCGGTGGTGGACATGTTGTTGACAGCCAAATCCCTCCAACATCGCAAATCAGCAGAACAGCCCTGATGCGACTGACAGAAGGTATCCGGATCATGCGTATGTATCCGGGCGCAAAGCTGATTCTCTCAGGATATGCAGCACAAACAAGGTTAAGTCACGCCCGTATGCTGGCAAAAGTAGCGCTGTCACTTGGTGTGGCAAAGTCTGACATTATTCTGTTAGAGAACGCACGGGATACGTGGGAAGAAGCGCAACAAGCGGCAAATTTCATTGGTAATCAAAAGCTGGTGCTTGTTACTTCAGCGAGCCATATGAAACGGGCACTGCACGAATTCAGGTCTGCAGGATTAGATCCGGTTCCGGCACCAACCAACTATCTGTCATTGAAAGATATTGCGCAGCCATGGGAAAAATATGCACCAAAATCCTTATATCTGGAACAAACAGAAAAATACTGGCACGAAACATTAGGACAACTCTGGCAACAGTTAAAGAAATGGGTTTCAAGTCAGGAAGCAGCCGTCTCAGGCTCACCGGATGATAATACATAATTCACAAAACAATCTGCCTGAGTGAAGTTATGATATAAATTCGGGGTTTTGGATTGCTATTCCCGGAGCTGAGCTTTAAAATTTCACGTTTTCAAATAATTGATGCCGCAGAAGTTGTTATTTTCATCAATGACATTACAGACCTTCAGCGAAAGAGTATATACCTATGGCTACAATAAAAGATGTTGCCCGCCTTGCGGGTGTATCAACGACAACTGTTTCGCACGTGATTAATAAAACACGTTTTGTTGCTGAGGCAACTCAGGAAAAAGTACTGGAAGCAGTAAAATCATTAAACTATGCACCCAGTGCTGTGGCTCGAAGTCTGAAATGCAATTCAACCCGGACGATAGGCATGTTAGTTACTCAGTCGACTAACCCTTTTTTCTCAGAGGTGATCGACGGTGTGGAAAGTTATTGTTATCGCCAGGGATACACGCTCATCTTATGTAATACCGGCGGGCTATATGAAAAACAACGTGATTATATTCGTATGCTTGCTGAAAAAAGAGTAGATGGCATCCTCGTCATTTGTTCTGATCTGACCGAAGTCTTGCTGGATATGCTCGATGGCTATCAGGATATTCCTAAAGTTGTTATGGACTGGGGGCCGGAAAGTTCTCAGGCAGATAAAATCATTGATAACTCCGAAGAAGGCGGTTATCTGGCAACGAAGTATCTGATTGATCATGGCCATAAAAAAATTGCCTGTTTAAGCGGACAACTCTCCAAGGCTATTTGTAAAGAACGTATTCTGGGATACCGCAGGGCAATGTCTGAAGCAAATTTACCGACCAATGATGACTGGATTTTGGAAGGTAACTTTGAATGTGATACGGCTGTTTTGGCTGCAGATAAAATTATTGCTATGGATGAAAAGCCAACCGCTATTTTCTGTTTTAATGACACCATGGCTTTAGGACTCATGAGCCGGCTTCAGCAACGGGGGATAAAAATTCCCGATGATATGTCAGTCATTGGCTATGACAACATTGAGATTTCTGAATATTTCTCCCCTCCGTTGACAACAATTCATCAACCCAAAAGACGTGTAGGCAAAAACGCTTTCGAAATTTTGCTTGAGCGTATCAAAAACAAAGAACATGAGCGTCGAATATTTGAAATGCATCCCGAAATCGTTGCTCGTGATACTGTCAAAAAATTAAATAATCGGTCATAATTGTCCGCCATATTATGTATATGAACACGCATGAATTAAAAAAAATGTTTAGTTCATACGCTATTAGTTGATCTACCGCATAATTTGGACTAAAATCACATTTGCGAATAGATGCTAGCATCTATTTATCGTTTTTCAATTGTTAATTAAACATTAGAAAAAAGTGTCACGCACAGGGCAAACCATCTGAAAAGGTGGGACGCAAAGCCTCCGGCCTAAACCAGAGAGTGGTAGGTAGCGGGGTTACCGATGGCAAAAATGCATTTCATAGTTCGTCATTTACTGACGTCTTACTAACATATTTTCTGCATTATTTTGCTAAATTCTCGGACCTGATTTTGGTGGCGTATTCATTTAAAAATACACCGAGACGAAAAGCATGGATAAACCAACCCTTAAAAATTCAATGCAGCTATTTGAGCAGCTGGGACGTGTTAAATCTCGCTCAATGTTTGGCGGATTTGGTATTTTTGTTGAAGATATCATGTTTGCACTTGTCGTTAAGGACAAGTTACATATACGAGCAGATTCCAACTCACTAGAGACATTCAAGGAGCAAGAGTTTGAGCCTTATGTCTATGCAAAGCGCGGGTTCCCCGTTGTCACTAAGTATTACGCACTTCCTGCGGAATACTGGAAGGACAAATCAAAGATACTCACTATTGCAACGCAGGCTTTTAAAACGGCTAAACTTGAAAAAGAATCACAAGAGGTCACAAAACCACAACGATTGAAAGATCTTCCTAATCTACGTTTGGCAACAGAACGCATGCTGAGAAAAGCAGGTATTAATTCTGTCGCTGATCTTCATGAGAAAGGAGCGATTCAGGCTTATAAGGCAATTCAGGAAACTCATCCAACAACTCAGCCATCTCTTGAGTTGTTGTGGGCACCTGAAGGCGCCATAGAAGGTAAACACTGGTCGGTTATTCCGAAATCACGTCGTGAGGAACTGGCTAATTTGTTATAATTGGCATATATAATTATTGGCCAAGTCTTAGTAAAAGCACCTGTTTTCAGGTGCTTTTTTTATTCAGAAAATTTACCTTGCGGATGACGTCATCAGCGCTGTCCGGTACATCCGGACATACTCTTTCGCTGAATCCTTCCAGCTAAAATCGAGCTGCATGGCTCTTTGCTGAATTTTAAGCATCTCTTCAGGTTGTTGCAGATAAAATAGTAAAGCACGTTGCATACAAACCAGCAGCGCCTTTCCATCCGGCTCTGAAAAGCTAAAACCAGTCGCTTTATCAGGATATTTATGGCAATCGAAAACGGTGTCCTTCAGTCCCCCGACTTCTCTGACAATAGGTAACGTGCCATAAGCCATACTATATATCTGGTTTAAGCCACAGGCCTCAAACTCAGAAGGCATCAAAAAGAAATCGGCACCCGCTTCAACCATATGAGCAAAGTGATTACTGTATGCATCAACAAAGGCAAATTTATCAGGTGAAGACAAAGCAACCTGATGTAATTGATTGGCAATCTCCGGCTCACCCGTCCCAACAATAACCAGCTGAACATCATTCAGAAGAAAAAGCTCCAGTATTGGTAATAAATAATGAAATCCTTTTTGCTGGGTGAGGCGGCAAACCATACCAAATACAGGCACGTCTCTCACAGGCAACTGTAATTCTTCCTGTAAAAGCCTTTTACAAGTCTGTTTTCCTTCCCGTAACGAATCCGTTTCTGAAGAGTAATTCCGGGGAATATAAGTATCAGTCTGTGGATTCCATTCGGAGTAATCACATCCGTTAATAATCCCGTACAAATCTTTTGCTTTATGGACAAAATCATCGACGAGTCCGTGGGATCCTAAAGGTGTGAGTAGCTCAGCTGCATAATTTGGACTAACTGCATTAATTTTATCAGCAAACGCAATCCCGGCCCTGAGTGTACTTACATACCCTTGACCATATTGTAAAAACTCCATTCCATTGAGATGCAGTTCCGGAATCACCTCAAGTTCATCATAGGAGAAAATTCCTTTAAACAAAGCATTATGAATTGTTAGTACACTTCTGATCGACTGATAAAATTCATCGTTTGCGTATCGGGTCTTAAGAAGAAAGGGAATCAACCCGGTGTGCCAGTCATTGGTATGTATGATATCAGGACGAATATCCAGTTTTGGTAAGATATCAAGTACTGCCGCAGAGAAAAAGCCAAATCGTTCTCCATTGTCAGCATAAGCTCGGTTATATTCAGAATAAAGCCCCGTCCGGTCAAAATAGGTGTCACAATCGATATAATAAATATTGATACTATCAAGTGATGATAGCCGGACTTTATAAGGTGTATACGGCCAGTGAGTCAGAGCAGTCTCATAAATTATTTTCATGTTATTTTTGTCTGGAACTGCATGATAACCTGGCATGACAACATTAATTTGATGACCCAGCTCCTGAAGTGCCACTGGCAATGCTTTTGCAACATCAGCCAACCCTCCACTTTTTACAATGCCCTGAACCTCCGATACAGCAAACCATATATTTATTTTTTCCATCCTAGAATCCAACTTTTGTTCCTTTTGCGATAACAACAATACCATTATCAGAAACATGAAAATGTTTTCTGTCCAGCTCAAGGTCTTCACCAATAATGGTCCCTGGAGCAATTTCTACATGTTTATCGATGATAGCGCGCTTAATCGTACAACCAGCACCGATTTTTGCATCACCAAGAATGACAGACTCACTGATGTGAGAGCCTGCAGCAATATTTGTCCGGAATCCCAGAATCGATTTAAATATAGTCGCTCCCTGGATGTAGCTTCCCCCGGAAACAAGAGAGTCTGTAATTTTCACTTTTTTGTCATCAACGTCTACAAATGTTGCTGGTGGTAATGGCGGGTAGTAGGTATGAAGTGACCAGCTGCGGTTGTACAGTGAAAATTGAGGCTCCCTGTCTAATAAATCCATATTGGCAGCCCAGTAAGAATCGATAGTTCCCACATCACGCCAATATGTATCATGGGCCTCTCCTTTGATTTTATTTGTAGAGAAGTCATAAACATAAACATTTCCCTTCGGAAACAGATCAGGAATAATGTCTTTACCAAAATCGTGACTTGATTCTGTATTTAATGCATCTTCTTTCAACTCATCACATAAGACATTAGCGTCGAAAATATAGTTTCCCATAGACACTAACGCCCAACCGGGCTCTCCGGGGATACATTTAGGATTGACAGGCTTCTCTTCAAAACCAATCATTTTCCCGGTTTTATCAACTTCAATCACACCAAACTGACAGGCTTCATTCAAAGGCATGCGTAACGCAGAAACTGTCAGGTGAGCCTCGGTCTGTTTATGAAAATCCAACATCTGCCTGACGTCCATTTTGTAGATATGATCTGAACCAAAAATACAAACATAATCCGGATTCGCAAATTCTATAAACCGGATATTCTGATAGATGGCATCAGCGGTCCCCTCATACCATCGTTTCCCATCACGCATTTGGGCCGGGATAACATCAATAAACCGATCGGTGATCCCGGATATATTCCAGCCTTTTTTTAGATGCATATATAACGACTGGGACTTAAATTGAGTCAGGACATAAATCCTCATCAAGTCTGCATTCACAAAATTATTTAAAGCGAAATCTATCAATCGATATGTTCCGCCAAAAGGGACTGCAGGCTTACTTCTGGATACGGTCAAAGGCCTCAATCTGGATCCTTCACCGCCTGCCAAAATCATACTTAATACACCAGCCATGATTGAAACTCCATCTGTTTAGTTGTAATTATCCGACTCTTCAGTCAATTTTAGCGCTATTGCTAAATTTATATGTAACTAAGCGAGTAACCATATAATTACATTATATAAATTACCGGATAATACAAAGTTAGAAGCTAAAACTAGTGAAGTGAATATCGCACGTTGTATTCAACACACAATCCAGTTCACAGAATATAAAAAATATACACAACGAGCTGAATATCGTGCTACCACACCACAATTAAACGCAAACGATATAACTATATAAAGTGCAGTGTGGTAAACAGACATAAAAAAAGGCAGCCTTCAGCTGCCTCTCATCGTTATTTCGATTTTTTTCTTTTATCTGTTACTTCCCAGTGACCGTCGACATATAAAGCTGTCCAGCCGGTCGGTTTACTGTTTTCCTCAGTCCTGACGTAGTGCTCTTTAGACTTACGGCTGAATCTCACAACAGTTTGTTTGCCATCAGGGTCCTCAACCGGTGCAGTCGCCAGATACTTAAATTTATCAGGTAGTCTGTCTTCAAATCTGACCAGCTCATGTACAAACGGAGCCCGCGTTTCCCTTGATTTGGGGAAATTACTGGCTGCCATAAATAACCCGGAAGCCCCATCACGTAAGACAAAGTAAGCATCGGATTTTTCACAGGGAATTTCAGGTAAATGTACCGGCTCTTCTTTTGGCGGAGCAACTTCTCCGTTTTTCAGAATTTTTCGGGTATTTTTACAGGATTCATTTGTACATCCCATATATTTTCCGAACCGACCATTTTTCAGTACCATGTCCGAGCCACATTTATCGCACTCAACCACAGGCCCGTCGTAACCTTTTACTTTAAACTCACCATGTTCAACGAGGTAGCCGTCACAATTCGGGTTATTACCACATACATGTAACTTTCTCTTATCATCAATCAGATAAGCATCCATTGCAGTTTCACAAATCGGGCAACGCTTCTTAGCCCGCAGAGCAGCTGTTTCAACATCCTCTTCAAGAACATTAATAACACCTTCTTCATCACCCAAATTAATTGTCGTTTTACAACGTTCTTTCGGCGGTAATGAATAACCCGAACAGCCAAGAAAAACACCTGTTGATGCTGTTCTTATACCCATAGGACGCGAGCAGGTCGGACATTCTATATCTGTCAAAACGATATGATTTGGCTTCATCCCACCAGAGTCTTCATCCTGCTCTGCAGTCTCGAGATGCACTGAAAAATCATCGAAAAAGTGGTCCAACACACCTTTCCAGCTTGTATGACCGTCAGCAATCTGATCCAGCTTTTGCTCCATACGGGCCGTAAAATCATAATTCATCAAATCATTGAAGCTGTCATCCAGGCGATCAGTGACAATTTCGCCCATTTTTTCAGCATAAAACCTGCGTTGCTCGATTTTTGCGTAGCCACGATCCTGAATGGTCGAAATAATTGAAGCATAAGTAGAAGGACGACCGATACCTTTTTTCTCTAACTCTTTGACAAGAGCCGCTTCAGTAAAGCGGGCAGGCGGTTTGGTAAAGTGCTGCTTTGGATCTAATTTGACAAGCGACAAAGTATCACCAACCTGAACGCCTGGCAGTATCTGATCTTCATTCTTACCTGAAGGTCTCTGGACACGGGTCCAGCCGTCAAACTTCAGAATTCTGCCTTTGGCCTTCAGGGTATAAGATGAAGCTTTCACACTAATAGTTGTTGAATCATAACGTGCCGGGGTCATCTGACAGGCAACAAACTGATTCCAGATCAATGCATATAACTTATGCGCATCCTTTTCCATCCCCTCAAGCGCATCAGCTAAAACATGAACATTTGAAGGACGAATCGCTTCGTGAGCTTCCTGCGCACCGGCTTTGCTGCCATATACATTCGCACTATCCGGTAAATAACTCTCACCAAACTCCGACTGAATAAATTCCCGGACTGAATCAACGGCCTCAGCACTCAGGTTTGTCGAGTCGGTTCTCATATATGTAATATAACCAGCCTCATACAAACGCTGTGCCAGCATCATTGTTTTCTTAACCCCGTACCCTAACCGGGTACTTGCTGCCTGCTGCAGGGTTGAAGTAATGTAAGGTGCCGATGGTTTGCTTGATGTTGGCCTGTCTTCACGTTTACAGACTTCATATTGTGCAGACTCAAGTTCTGATAATGCATCTTTCGCTTCACGTTCATTGACAGGCTTAAAAGCTGCGCCATCTTTCTGCGCCACAAGCAAGCGGAAATCACTGTCAGACCGGGTCTTTGTATCTGCATGAATATCCCAAAACTCTTCAGGAACAAAGGCTTTAATTTCCCGCTCTTTTTCGACCAGCAATTTAACCGCCACAGACTGAACTCTTCCGGCCGATAAACCTCTGGCAACTTTTTTCCACAGCAATGGAGAAACCATGAATCCAACCACACGATCCATAAAGCGACGTGCCTGTTGTGCATTCACACCGTCCATATTCAGTTCACCAGGCTCTTTGAAGGCCTGCTGGATCGCATTTTTGGTAATTTCATTAAAAACAACACGTTTGTAGCGTTCTTTATCGCCACCAATGATTTCCTGCAAATGCCACGCAATCGCCTCTCCCTCTCTATCCAAATCGGTTGCGAGATAGATAGAATCAGCGTCTTTAGCCAGCTTTTGCAGTTCAGAAACAACCTTCTCCTTCCCGGGGAGTACCTGATAATTTGCTTCCCAGTCATTGAACGGGTCGATACCCATCTTCTTTATCAGTGCATTACGCTCTTTTTCTTTTTTCAGACGCGCTTTCTCTTCAGGAGAAAGATTTTTCGTTGAAACCGGAGCCGCTTTTTTAGCTGAATTAGATTGACCAGAGGTTGGAAGATCCCGGACATGACCGACACTAGACTTCACAATATAGTCCCGGCCAAGATATTTATTAATCGTTTTCGCCTTGGCAGGAGACTCCACTATGACCAGTGATTTACCCATAATTGATTAACATATCCTTCATCATGGTGCGAACAAATTTCGCACTACATTCAAAAATTCTCTTTTTTTACTATTGAGCGAGATAACCAGAAGATCAACCAGTTTTTTCAAATTGATAATTAACTGGTCGACAATTGTTCTAATCATACGCTAACCCAGCGAAAAGCCCGGTCATACTAAATGGAGTGTATGAACACCGCTGAAAAAAACAACTGATTTAAGGGGTATATCACAAAATCTTCGCATGCAAAACAGAAGAAACCCATTTTTTATTGATCAGAAAATGTTGATTCATACAATGCTTTGTCAGAAATATAGAATAAAAAAGGAGTCACAGTGAACGATAAGAAAAAAATTTCATCAACTGATTTATTAATGATTGCGAATCAGCTGATACAGGAGCATGACCAGTATATAAATGGTATGCGGGCTGAGTCCGTAGAAGAAAAAGATGGCGTACTTATCTTTAAAGGAAATTACTTCCTGAATGAAAGCGGGCTGCCTACGGAAAAAACCACATCAGTATTCAATGTTTTTAAATATCTGGCACATCACCTTTCCAAAGAATTCACGCTTGATAATTAAAAAAAGCCCTTCATTCATCATAAAGGGCTTTGATCAGAGTAAATATTGACTTTCAAATCACCGGTTAACTGCTCAGCTTCTTCAGGCGCTCAAAGTAATCAGGGAAGGTTTTTGATGTACAACCCGGATCATTAATCGTCACGGGAGTATCACTCAGCGCAACTAAAGAAAAGCACATTGCCATCCGGTGATCGTTATAAGTATCAATCGCTGCATGAGTCATTTTTTCAGGAGGAGTAATGGTAATATAGTCTTCTCCTTCTTCCACAGTCGCTCCGACTTTTCTGAGTTCTGTCGCCATTGCTGCTAACCGGTCAGTCTCTTTTACCCGCCAGTTATAAACATTACGTATTGTAGTTTGACCTTTGGCAAATAAAGCAGTGGTAGCGATTGTCATTGCGGCGTCAGGAATGTGGTTGAAGTCCATATCAACAGCCTGAAGTCTGTTTCGTTTGGCACAAATAAAGTCATCACCCCAGTCTATTTCAGCCCCCATAGCTTCAAGTGCATGAGCGAACTGAACATCTCCCTGAATACTGTTTTTACCAATTCCGGATACTTTGACTTGTCCTCCTTTGATAGCGGCAGCGGCAAGGAAATAAGAAGCTGACGACGCATCGCCTTCAACTAAGAACGTTCCCGGAGATGTATATGACTGTCCACCCTGAATGATAAATTCGCGATAATCATGATTCACCACACGAATACCAAACTGTTCCATAATATGTAAGGTAATATCGATATAAGGCTTTGAAACCAACTCACCAATAATCCGAATGTGAGTATCGCCGGAAGCAAGTGGGGCGGACATCAGAAATGCTGTTAAAAACTGACTTGAAATAGAACCATCAATCGAAACCGTTCCACCTGTCAGCCCTTTTCCCTGGATTCTCAGCGGAGGAAAATTCTCATTTTCCATATACTCAATTTCTGCGCCAGCCTGACGTAAAGCATCGACCAAATGCCCTATCGGACGTTCTTTCATCCGTGGCTCACCGGTTAATACAAAATCCCCATGGCCAAGGCATAAAGCCGCTGCAAGGGGACGCATTGCTGTCCCTGCATTTCCCAGAAACAACTCAAGTGAAGCATTTGCATTAAACACGCCACCCAAACCATCGACCTCACAAACAGTATTATCATGAGAAAGACGGTATTCAACGCCAAGTGCCTTCAATGCATTCAACATATGGCGAATATCATCACTATCAAGCAAATTAGTTAAGCGGGTTGTCCCTGATGCCAATGCTGCCAGCAGCAATGCGCGGTTCGATACACTCTTTGAACCCGGCAAATTGACTTCACCCTGAATCATATTTATTGGTTGTAATGTGAGACTTTCCATCTGGATATTTTTCCCTGTATCACCCGGCTCTTCATTATTCACAGGCGATAAATATTCTTCGTAGTCTGAGACTAACGAAATTTATCCGGGAACTCCACCCCGGATTTCTGAATCCCGGCAAAAACTCCGTTTATCCATAGGATGTGTTGATCTTTCATGGCCTCCAGCAGGGACGGCGATGAATGATCAACCCCCCCTGGTCAATCAGTATTCTTTATCAACCCGGACACCATTGCTAAAGAACAGGATTCGCACTTTGTCTCCTTTACTGAACAGCATATGCGGATCAACATCCTGAATAATATCGATCAGTTTCTCTCCCTTTTTATCTGGTGCAATTAACAGTTCAACCAATGGATCATCACGATGATAAGATCTGGTATCATCATGGTTCCCTGCGATTTCAGCGCCTGCTATTGCACCGATAATCGTCGCCCAGGTATTCCCGTGACCACTGCCAAACTGATGCCCGATGACACCACCGGCAACTGCTCCGGCAAATGTTTCCCAGCCATGCTGCTTTGCATGAATCACCTGTCGTTCAGAGAAGTAACGAACAGATTCAACTTTACCAAAAACGATTTTATCAACGGGCCGGGCCACATTTCTTTCGTACGCGGCATTGGCAAGCCAGGGTAAAACACATAAGATCAACATGAAAAATCGCATAGAACATCTCCAACAGAAAGTACTGATATGACAATATATATTCCGGAACTGATAAAGGGAGAATACGACTTCCCCTCCCCTGAGCAAGCACTTGATGAACCGAATGGCTTGCTGGCCTTTGGTGGTGACCTTCATACTTCCCGGCTCATCAAAGCCTATCAGGAAGGCATTTTCCCCTGGTACGGGCCCGGTGAACCTATTTTATGGTGGAGCCCTTCTCCCAGAGCAATATTTAACCCTTTCAGCTTTAAACCTGCAAAAAGTCTTCGTAAATTTCAGAAAAAGGTCGCATATCAGTTAAGTATCAATCAAAGTACACCTCAAGTCATTGACTTATGCTCAACAACACGCTCCCCTGAGCAGACCTGGCTTAATGAAGAAATGCGAACAGCTTATAAGAATTTAGCACAAGCAGGCCACTGCCACTCTGTTGAAGTCTGGGACAATGAAACATTAGTCGGCGGCTTGTACGGTATTGCGGTTGGGCAATTGTTTTGTGGAGAGTCAATGTTCAGTCTCAGTACCAACGCTTCAAAAGTCGCATTATGGGCTTTTTGTCAGCACTTCTCACAGGCCGGAGGTCAGTTAATTGACTGCCAGATTATGAATCCTCATCTGGCATCAATGGGAGCATCTGAATTAGAAAGAGAATCATTTATTTCCCAGCTGAAAGTTCTGCGGCAACGTCAGGTTGATAGCACATGTTATCAACCCCAATGGATTTCACTCATCACTAATAATTAACGGTTTTTATGCATAAAAATATACGTATTGGTCTTACTCATTATCACGATTGCAGCTATTTACCTGAACGTCAGGAGCGGGTTGCTATCGTGATGGATGAAAAACTCCATTGCCCGGAACAATACGAGATGCTCCTGTCAAATGGCTTTCGCCGGAGTGGCTCTACAATTTATAGACCCTATTGCGGACTGTGTCAGGCTTGTCAGGCCGTGCGTATTCCCGTCAATGATTTTCAGCCATCCCGGAGTCAGAAAAGACTCAAAAATAAAGCTTCACAATTAACCTGGGAAATGAAGCCGGCACTGGATAAACAATGGTACCCGCTCTATGAACGATATATTGAGCAGCGTCATCAAAATGGTTCCATGTATCCGCCAAATCAAACAGAATTCGAAACATTTTCTTCTTGTAGCTGGCTGACAACATCATATATCCATATCTATGATAGAGGTCGCCTGGTGGCAGTCGCTGTTACGGATATGCTGCCTGACAGCGGGAGCGCTTTTTATACATTTTATGATCCTGATTCACACTTGTCTTTGGGTACTTATGCAGTTTTGTTGCAGATAAAAATTTGTCAGACAATGAATAAACAATGGCTTTATCTTGGATACCAGATTGATGAATGTCCTGCGATGAATTATAAAACTCGATTTCATCCGCATCAAAGGCTAGTAAATCAGCGTTGGCACAGGTAGAATACGCGCAACTTTTTTATTTTAAAGATGACGGCGATACATGTCCGTGATTTTTTGCCACATTTCTAAAGAGGATTAAATGGCTAAAGAAGACGTAATTGAGATGCAAGGTACGGTTCTCGACACGTTACCAAATACGATGTTCCGTGTTGAGCTTGAAAATGGCCACGTAGTCACAGCGCATATCTCAGGGAAAATGCGTAAAAATTACATTCGAATTCTGACTGGTGATAAAGTCACGGTCGAATTAACACCTTATGATTTATCTAAAGGCCGTATTGTCTTCCGTGCCCGTTAATCTGAATCTCATAAAAAAACGGAGCTTATTCAGCTCCGTTTTTTTATGTCGGTCAATCAGGGAAGAAGCTAGTGAACAGCTTCTTCCTTGGTTCCGATAAATACAAACGACAGTGAGTCTTTCTTAAGCTCCACCCTCACCGTACCGCCTTCCACAAGTGACCCAAACAACAACTCATTTGCCAACGGCTTCTTCAGTTGCTCCTGAATCACACGACTCATCGGACGGGCTCCCATTTCTTTATCGTATCCTTTCTTAGCCAGCCAGGATCTGACATCTTCTGATACTTCAAGAGAGACGCCTCTGGAGTCAAGCTGAGCCTGAAGTTCAACAATAAACTTGTCAACAACCTGATGAATGACATGCTGATCTAATGTATTGAACCAGATGATATTATCAAGACGGTTTCTGAATTCAGGACTAAACACTTTCTTAATCTCAGACAGAGCATCATGAGAATGATCCTGCTCAATCAGACCAATTGATTTCTTCACAGTTTCAGCAACACCCGCATTCGTCGTCATCACCAAAATAACATTGCGGAAATCAGCTTTACGGCCATTGTTATCTGTGAGTGTCCCGTTATCCATCACTTGCAGCAACAGGTTAAAAATATCCGGGTGTGCTTTTTCAATTTCATCAAGTAACACAACAGCATGCGGATGTTTAATCACTGCATCGGTCAGCAAGCCCCCCTGATCATATCCGACATATCCAGGAGGCGCACCGATTAAGCGGCTGACAGAGTGACGCTCACCATACTCAGACATATCAAACCGAAGCAATTCAATACCCAATAGTTTAGCCAGCTGTAAGGTCACTTCTGTCTTACCAACCCCCGTTGGTCCTGCAAATAAGAACGAACCAACAGGCCGGTTTTCAGCCCCCAAACCTGCACGGGAGAGTTTAATCGCCTCACTTAACGCTTCTATAGCCGTATCCTGTCCAAAAACCATCATCTTCATTTTGCGATCTAATGACTGGAGAACATCTTTGTCTGACGACGACAAAGATTTTTCAGGAATACGAGCCATTTTGGCAACCATCGCCTCAATGTCAGAAACACCGACGGTTTTCTTTCTGCGGCTGACAGGCATCAGACGTATGCGGGCACCGGCTTCATCAATGACATCAATCGCTTTATCCGGCAAATGTCTTTCATTGATATATTTCGCGGACAACTCAACAGCAGCCCGCAGCGCTTTGTTGGTGTAACGCACTTCATGGTGAGCCTCATACTTCGATTTCAGACCCATTAAGATTTTGGTGGTATCATCCAGAGAAGGCTCAACAATATCAATTTTCTGGAAGCGACGGGATAATGCCCGCTCTTTCTCAAAAATATTGCTGTATTCCTGATAAGTTGTCGAACCAATACAGCGCAACTTACCACTACTTAGCAATGGCTTGATGAGGTTCGCCGCATCAACCTGACCACCGGATGCAGCGCCTGCACCAATGATCGTATGAATTTCATCGATAAAAAGAATGGTGTTCTTCTCACCTTCAAGCTGTTTGAGAATGTTCTTAAAACGTTTCTCAAAATCGCCCCGATATTTCGTTCCCGCAAGCAAAGAACCAATATCAAGAGAATAAATCACGCTATCCTGAATCACTTCCGGCACTTGTCCTTCAACAATACGCCAGGCGAGTCCCTCTGCGATAGCGGTTTTCCCGACGCCGGCTTCTCCAACGAGCAACGGATTATTTTTACGCCGACGACACAAGACCTGAATGGTTCTTTCCAGTTCAGGATCCCGCCCAATCAGTGGATCAATATTTCCCTGCTTGGCAAGATTATTTAAATTCGTGGCAAAATTTTCCAGGCGTTCTTCTGAAGGCACTTCATCTGAACCCTCACTACCAAACGATTCTGATGAGTCCTCTGAGGGTCCGGTGGTCCGGGTAATACCATGTGAAATGTAATTAACAATATCAAGGCGACTGATATCATATTTTTTCAGCAAATATGCCGCCTGTGATTCCTGTTCACTGAAAATAGCGACCAGAACATTTGCACCAGTAACTTCATTTCTTCCGGAAGACTGGACATGAAATACAGCCCGCTGCAACACCCGCTGAAAACTCAACGTGGGCTGGGTTTCTCTGGTTTCATCACTTTCGGGGATTAATGGGGTCGTCTTGTCAATGAAAGCATCAAGTTCTGAACGTAATGCAGTGAGATCTGCTTTACAGGCAACTAAAGCTTCTTTCGCTGCACCATTTTCCAGCAATGCAAGTAAAAGGTGCTCGACAGTCATATACTCATGCCTTTTATCCCGGGCCCGGGCAAAAGCATTATTCAGACTCAACTCTAATTCTTTGTTAAGCATCGGGGCCTCCTTAAGGAACAACATCTCGGTTGTTCTGGCAAGTACTAAGCTCGCTCCATGATACAAAGCAATGGGTGCTCGTGTTCCCTCGAATAAACAGTAACCTGTGCTACCTTCATCTCAGCAACTTCAGCAGTAAATGTTCCACATACGGCTTTACCTTCGTAGTGGACTTTCAGCATGACTTGTGTCGCTTGATCTGCATCCATGGTAAAAAAACGTTCAAGGATCTCAATGACAAAGTCCATCGGTGTATAATCATCATTCATCAGAATAACATTGTACATAGATGGTGGCTGAACTGCTGTTTTTTCTTTCTCCAGTAATTCTGAGTCTGGAGCCACCCATTCAAAATTTTTACTCATAACGATAACGGCTGAATCTGAGAGTTTTCCAGTTAGATTAATATTTGTGAACCTCTGGCAACAAAAATGGTTTTTATAGCCAACTGATATGACATTCTTAGTCGCTGAAGCGAAAAACATCTCATACTTAGAGACTAATCTACCAATTGTATCGCTGCAAATAAAAGATTGCTATCGACTTAACAACTTTAATGCTGCTGGATAGCCAATCACAGAAATATTTCACTGATAGTTATAGAAATGTAAACACTAACGCAATTTGTTGCAAAGATATCGATGTTTATTCACTTTCATCATTGACTGTGGAAGCTGATTGACTAAATTTGCTTAAGTAGTGGCGCGTTAATTTGGCAGCAGCGCTAAATTAAAGTTCACAAACCAGCATGAAAATATTCCTGTTTTTACGGGAATTATTTTTGTCGACAACATCAGTAATAAAATGCATGAGGGATGTAAAGCATGGCTACCGGTAAAGTAAAATGGTTTAACAATGCCAAAGGATTTGGTTTTATCTGTGCAGACGGAGAAGACGGCGATATTTTCGCTCACTACTCAACGATTCAGATGGAGGGATACCGTACTTTGAAAGCAGGCCAACAAGTGTCATATGAAGTTGAACAGGGACCTAAAGGCTTCCACGCCAGCAGTGTTATTCCTATTGAAGTTCAACAAGCAAAATAATAAAACGCTGCCAAACCCATAACATAGTTTGTTTTATATGTTAAGTAACCCGCCTGAAGGCGGGTTGTTTTGTAATAAAGACCGGATGGCTCAGTCAATGATACGATTCAATGTCTGACTCGGGCGCATCAGAGCAGAAACCTGACTGACATCAGGTAAATAATACCCTCCCAGGTCTCCCTGAACACCCTGAGCATTATTCAGCTCTTCCAGAATCTGAGCTTCATTATCGGCCAGTTGCTGCGCAACAGGTGCAAATTCTTCAGCTAATTCGGCATCAGAGGTCTGTCCGGCCAACATTTCTGCCCAGTATCTGGCCAGATAATAGTGGCTTCCCCGGTTATCCAGCTCACCGACTTTTCTTGAAGGTGACTTGTTATTATCAAGGAATTTACCGGTCGCCTGATCCAATGCATCAGCCAACACTTGCGCTTTCTTATTCCCGGTCACCACACTTAAATGTTCTAAAGAAGCAGCAAGCGCTAAAAACTCACCAAGAGAATCCCAGCGTAAATGATTCTCTTTCTGAACTTGCTGAACATGTTTTGGGGCAGAACCACCCGCACCGGTTTCAAACAAACCACCGCCATTCATCAATGGTACAATTGATAACATTTTCGCAGATGTACCCAGTTCCAGAATCGGGAACAAATCAGTCAGATAATCACGTAAAACATTTCCTGTGACAGAAATGACATCCTGACCGGCTTTAATTAGTTTCAATGAATATTTTGTGGCCTCAACCGGTGACATGATCTGAATATCCAGCCCGGACGTATCATGCTCTGGTAAATATGCTCTGACTTTCTGAATCAGTTCGGCATCATGCGCACGGCTTTCATCCAGCCAGAACACAGCGGGTGTATCACTCAGACGCGCTCTGGTGACGGCCAGTTTAACCCAGTCACGAACGGGCGCATCTTTCACCTGACACATCCGGAAAATATCACCTGCCTGTACAGGCTGTTCAAGCAGTACCGTGCCGGCATCATCAACGACCTGCACTACCCCATCAGCATCAATAACAAAAGTCTTGTCATGGGAACCATATTCTTCAGCTTTTTGAGCCATTAACCCGACATTAGGCACACTGCCCATCGTTGACGGGTCAAATGCACCATTCTCTTTACAAAACTCGATCACAGCCTGATAGACCCCTGAATAACAGCGATCGGGAATCATTGCTTTGGTATCTTTCTGTTTCCCGTCCGGTCCCCACATCTGACCTGACGAGCGAATCATAGCTGGCATCGACGCATCAACAATCACATCACTGGGAACATGAAGATTTGTAATGCCGCGATCTGAGTCCACCATTGCCAGTGCCGGCTGATAAGAATAAACCTGCTCGATTGCAGCTTTAATCTCAGCTTGCTGTGCGTCACTCAGTGACTGAATTTTGGTATAGACATCACCAATGCCGTTATTGACGTCGACACCGAGCTGTTCGAATATATCACCATATTTTTCGAATATTTCTTTATAATATACTTTTACAGCGTGACCAAAAATAACCGGATCAGAGACTTTCATCATCGTCGCTTTCATATGAAGTGAGAGCAATACATCTTTCTGTTTGGCATCTGCAATTTCTTCTTCAAAGAAAGCACACAATGCATTTTTGTTCATCACTGCTGTATCAATAATTTCTTTTTCCTGCAGGGCAAAAGACGATTTAAGTTCTTTCTTCTGACCATCCTGACCAACAAATACAATTGAAACATGCGTTGCACTCTGCAGGGTGAGCGATTTTTCTGTACCGAAAAAGTCTTTATCACTCATGGTTGACACGTGAGACTGACTTGTCGCAGACCACGCTCCCATAGAATGTGGATTCTTACGGGCATAATTTTTTACGGACAATGGCGCACGGCGGTCTGAATTACCTTCACGTAAGACTGGATTTACGGCACTGCCTTTAATTTTATCGTAGGTCGCTTTGATTTTTTTCTCTTCATCTGTCGCCGGTTCTTCAGGATAATCCGGAAGCGCATATCCTCTGTACTGAAGTTCGGAGATTGCCGCTTTCAGCTGAGGAACCGAAGCTGAGATATTTGGCAGTTTTATAATATTTGCAGCAGGATCCTGAGTCAGTTTTCCAAGTTCAGCTAAAGCATCATCAATACGTTGTTCCGGCGTCAAAGCATCAGGAAAGCTTGCGATAATCCGGCCAGCTAATGAGATATCACGAGTTTCAATATTGATCCCTGACGAAGCTGTAAAAGATTGAATAACCGGAAGCAAAGAATACGTTGCCAGTGCAGGTGCTTCATCGGTAATTGTATATATTATTGTAGGTTTTCTTGTAGGCATGTAATTTCCCTATAGTTATAACAACCCGTACATAAAGCCTACGGTGTTGTGTGAATGACAGAGACGAATTCATCAGATCCGCCCGTCTGTTACTGATACATCTTTTGTATCTCACATGAAACCGGCGATGAAATCAACCTGAAAAATTCGGTTGACAGCCGTATGCATATGTCCATTATCAGAAAACAGACAATCGAACATAATTTTGCGAAACGACAATAACGCTATATAATTTTCGCTTTGTTGTCTTTTAGGGCGAGCAAATCATAGCTCAAACAAAGCAATGAGAAAATATTGAAATACATTTCATTTACATTTTTGCAAGGAAGTTAACATGTCTTTCTCATCCCGCAACAATTCTTCTTCAAATCAGCGCAGGAAAGACAATTCAGTCCAAAAGCAAAGTCGTAAAGGAAGTCAGAAGGGATACCATCATCGCACTCATTCAAAATATCGCAGCCGGGCCAGATCTCTTCCCCCTGAAAACAGGAAAGTTATTTTATTTAATAAACCTTATGACACATTAAGCCAGTTTACCGATGATGACCAACGCCGGACGCTCGCCGATTTTATACCGGTTAAAGATGTGTATGCTGCCGGAAGGCTGGATCGGGATAGTGAAGGATTGATGGTATTAACCAATGACGGTATCCTTCAGGCACGCCTGACTCAACCCCGTTCAAAATCCCCTAAAACATATTGGGTTCAGGTTGAAGGTGTCCCAGAGGAAAAGGATCTGGATAAACTACGTCAGGGCGTGATTCTGAAAGATGGTCCGACCCTGCCCGCACAGGTTGATATGATCCCGGAACCAGCCATTTGGGAGCGTCACCCGCCAGTCCGGTACCGGGCAGCCATACCAACCACATGGCTTGCTGTGACGATTATTGAGGGCCGGAACCGACAGGTTCGCCGGATGACAGCCCATATCGGCTTTCCGACGCTCAGGCTTATCCGGTTTTCAATGGGGACAATGTCACTTGACGGGTTACAGCCAGGAGAGTGGAAAGAAATCAGCCTCTGATGAGGCTGATTGAATCAAACGGTTAAAACAAGAGTCTTATTGATGTCGTTCTTTTAACTTATCAATCACATGACTCATTGATAGTTCCTGATCCTGAAGCAAGACCAGCAAATGATAGATCAAATCAGCAGATTCACAAATTAACTCCGCCTTGTCACCCGACGTCGCCGCAAGCGCGACTTCAACCCCTTCTTCACCCACTTTCTGCGAAATACGTTTGGTGCCGCGGGCATATAAACTGGCTGTATAGGAGGATTGAGGGTCTGCACTTTTTCTGCCTGCCAAAAGCTGTTCAAGTTGATGAAGCCAGACCATCTGGCTCTCTTCCTGCTGCTCTGAATCCCAACAGGTTGTAGTACCGGTATGGCAGGTTGGGCCAACCGGGTTCACTTTGACCAGTAATGTATCCTGATCACAGTCGAGAGAGACATTCTTCAGTTGCAGCACATTGCCGGAGGTTTCTCCTTTTGTCCACAATCGCTGTTTACTTCTCGAATAGAAAGTCACCTGCCCGGTTGAAAATGTTTTTTCCAACGCTTCCGGATTCATATAACCCATCATCAGAACCTGACCCGAAATAAAGTCCTGAACTATTGCCGGGATCAGGCCATCGACCTTCTCCCAGTTAATCCGGGAGACAAATGATTCCGCAGTCTGTGCAACAGTCATACTCTTACCTCGATTTTTTCTGATTTTAAATATTGTTTTAACTCACCAATATTGATGATTTGTTTATGAAAAACGGAAGCCGCTAATGCGCCATCAACATTTGCCTGCCGGAACGCATCGGCAAAATGTGCCATCTCTCCGGCACCACCGGATGCAATCAGGGGAACGTGACAAACATCCCGGACCATTTGCAGTTGTTCAAGGTCATATCCCTGCCGCACCCCATCCTGATTCATCATATTCAGCACAATTTCTCCGGCACCCCGCTTCTGAACTTCCTGAACCCAGTCCCGGGTTTGCCACTGTGTGATCTGAGTACGACTTTCATCGCCTGTATACTGATGTACCTGATACCGGCCACTTTCCTGATCAAAGTAAGAATCGATTCCGACCACAATACATTGCACACCAAACCGGTCCGCCAGAGTTGTAATCAGCTGCGGATCCGCCAGTGCAGGAGAATTGATGGACACTTTATCAGCACCAAATTCCAGAATCCGTGCCGCATCTTCTGCTGATTTAATGCCGCCGGCAACACAGAAAGGAATATCAATCACTTCAGCGACCCGCTGAACCCAGCTTTTATCAACAACCCGGCCATCACTGGACGCTGTAATATCATAAAACACCAGTTCATCTGCGCCTTCTTCGGCATATCTTCGGGCCAGCGGCACAATATCACCAATAATTTCGTGATTGCGGAATTGTACTCCTTTGACCACCTGACCATCCCGAACATCCAGACAAGGAATTATTCGCTTTGCCAACATGAGAAAGCCTCCTCTGCTGTAAATTTTCCATCTAACAGGGCGCGGCCAACAATCACACCAGCAACACCTGAACCTTTCAATGCTTCAATATCAGCCAGAGAGCCGATGCCGCCGGAAGACTGGAATTGAATCTGAGGATATAACCGGCATAAATCCTGATAAAGTGCGACATTCGAACCCTGTAAAGTGCCATCACGGGAAATATCGGTGCACAGCACATGCTGAAGGCCAGCCTGCAAATAATCATCAATCAGGGACTCAATCGTGACACCTGAATTTTCCTGCCACCCCGACACAGCCACATGGCGCTGACCGTCGCTGTCAATATTGATATCCAGCGCCAGGACAATTTTTTCCGCGCCATATTTTCTCATCCAGTCCTGCACTTCTGCCGGCTGTTTGACAGCTGTAGAACCAATCACGACACGCTGGGCACCGGCCTGAAGCAGATCCACAACATCCTGCTCACTCCGGACGCCGCCACCAATCTGAATTTTAGCCGGTGTTGCACTCAACAAACGCGCAATCAGATCCAGTTGCCGGGCACTGGTATCTTTGGCACCAGTGAGATCAACCAGATGTAACCAGCTGGCACCTGCCTGATGATATAAATTAAACTGTTCTGCCGGATTGACTTTATACTCAGTCACCTGCCCGTAATCGCCCTGAAACAGGCGGACAACCTGACCATCAATTAAATCTAATGCGGGTATAATCACGTCGTTTTATCCTTGTACCTGTGAGAGAGTCAGGAAATTTTCGATCAGCTTCGCGCCGGCCTTGCCTGAACGTTCCGGGTGAAACTGAACACCATAGTAATTGCCACTTTGAATTGCCGCACTAAATGGCGCGCCATAATCACACTGAGCGATGGTGTACTCACCAACAGACATGGCATAGCTGTGGACGAAATAAAAATACTGTCCTTCTTCTATGCCTTGAAACAGCGGGTGGCCCGGTGTTGCAGAAACCGTATTCCAGCCCATATGCGGGAGCGGTAAATCCCCGGTTTCCATCAGCCGAACTTCGCCCTGACACAATCCCAGGCAGGGAACCACATCAACTTCGCTGGCTTTACTGCCCCTTTCCTGAGAAAGTTTGCCAAGCAACTGCATTCCCAGACAAATTCCAAGCAACGGTTTCTCAACCTGACTGACCAAGTCAATCAGCCCGCGTGCTTCAAGATTTTTCATCGCTTCGGTTGCCGTTCCGACACCCGGTAAAAACAGTTTATCGGCATCAAGCACCACGGAAGGTTCACGGGAAATCACCACCTCATATCCCAGACGTTCCACCGCAAATTTGACCGAAGAGACATTGGCACAGCCCGTATCGATAATCACGATTTTCTGATCATTCATTACAGCACTCCTTTACTGCTGGGCAGCTCGTTTCCTTCCACTTTCACGGCTTGTCTCAGTGTTCTGCCAAATGCTTTAAACAGACTTTCAATAATATGATGATCATTTTTACCGGACGACGAAATGTGTAGTGTGCATGCCATCGCATCGGCAAAAGAGCGGAAGAAGTGATAAACCATTTCTGTAGAAAAGTCCCCGACCTGTTCCCGGCTGAATTGTGCATCAAACTTAAAATACGGGCGGCCTGAGATATCCAGCGCACATTGGGCCAGACATTCATCCATTGGCAGTGTAAAACCAAAACGTCCGATACCGCGTTTATCGCCAAGGGCTTCTTTCAGCGCCTGTCCCAGTGCCAGCGCCGTGTCTTCAATTGTATGGTGATCATCAATATGTAAATCACCCGTCACTTTCAGGCGCAGCTGAAAACCACCATGGGTGGCAATCTGGTCAAGCATGTGGTCAAAGAAACCAAGCCCGGTATCAATCGCTGTACCGGTACTTTCATCCAGATTGACTGCCACAAAGATATCCGTTTCTTTGGTTTTACGGGTCACTTCTGCCGTGCGCGGCTGCATCGTCAGCAACTTGACGATATCCGGCCAGCTCATTTTTTCCGGATCATACTGAATGCCACGGAGGGCCATATTTTCTGCCAATTGCATATCTGTGACACGGTCACCAATAACTGCTGATGTTTTAAAATCAACCCGCCCATCCTGCAGATAAGGTTTCACCAGTCCAAGCTTCGGCTTACGGCAGGTGCAGTTGTCATGATCAAAGTGAGGACAAATCAGAACATCGTCGAATACTACGCCCTGAGAGGTAAAAATATCCATCATCATCTGATGAGGTGCATCAAAATCAGCCTGTGGATAGCTGTCTGTTCCCAGACCATCCTGATTCGTCACCATCACTAACCGGTAACCGGCTTCCTGTAAAGCCAGTAGTGCCGGAATAACACCCGGTTCAAACTGGAGTTTATCCAGCCGGTCGACCTGAAAATCAACCGGGGGCTCAACAATTAACGTGCCGTCCCGATCGATAAAAAGAATTTTTTGCTGCTTACTCACGGAAGTATCCTTTTCATTGTTAACAACAAATTACTGATAGTAATTACGAATAAAAGTTAATGTTTTTTCACATTCTTCACGATTGCCCACACTGATCCGGACACAGTTTTCAATCGGGGAATTCCGTAAAATAATGCCGTTATCCCATGTCGCTTTAAATAAAGCATCACCATCGGGGAACTCAACCAACATAAAATTTCCCCACCCTTCATAAATTTTCACACCGGGAATCATGCCCAGCCCGGCCTGTAAATAAGCCCGGTTAGCATTTAAATCCAGCACCTGAAATTTCATTCTGGCTAAACCACTTTCCGATAATGCCTGACGGGCAATCTCTTCGACAGGCAAAGGCACCGGATAAGGTGCAATTACTTTTTGCAGTACTTCAATCAAAGCAGCGTTTGCCAGTGTAAAACCACAGCGGAGTCCGGCAAGTGCAAATGCTTTGGACAAGGTTCTTAAAATGGCCAGATGCTCAAACTCTGCCAGTAAGTCAACTACTGAAGCTTCCGGACAAAAATCAATATAAGCTTCATCAATCACGACAACCGCTTTATCACGGGTCATCTCAAGCAGAGTGATGATGTCTTCTTTGCTCACCAGATTTCCTGTCGGATTATTCGGACTACAAACAAAAACGACTTTGACATCATTGAGGTTTTGTCCGATGGCCGTTAAATCGAGCTGCCAGTCGGGCTTCAGCGGCACAATCTTTCGTTCTACACCAATCGTTTCTGCACTGATTGCATACATACCGTAGGTTGGCGGACAGAATAAAATGGCATCATCCCCCGGCTCACAAAAAGCCCGGATCAACAATTCAATCCCTTCATCCGCCCCACGGGTGGTTAATACCTGCCCAGCGGAGACGCCGGCATAAGCTGCATAAGCTTTAATCATGTCTTCCGGCTGACAACTGGTATATCGGTTCAGACGGGAAAAATTCAGCTGATATTCATTGTCAAAAGGAGATTCGTTGGCGTTCAGCCACACGTCACCACTGCCACCGATCCGTCTTGCAGACAAATATGGCGTCAGCGCCTGAACCTGTTTCCTTGCAAGTTTCATCACCATATTCATTTCTCCTGTAATTTTTCTACCCGGATGGTGACCGCACGCTTATGAGCATCCAGCCCTTCGGCTTCAGCCATTGTGACCACAGTTGGCGCTAATGCGGCCAAGCCGTCAGCAGTAAGCTCCTGAACTGTCATTCGTTTACTGAAATCAGCCAGTCCAAGGCTTGAATAGGTTCGGGTATAACCATATGTGGGTAAAACGTGATTCGTACCGGAGGCGTAATCTCCGGCTGACTCCGGTGACCATGCTCCCAAAAAGATGGAACCGGCGTTATCCAGCAATGGCAGTAATTCTCTTGGATTTCTGGTTTGAACTATCAGGTGTTCCGGCCCATAAAAATTTGAAATAGACACGGCTTGCGTCATCGATTCACAAATGACAATCAGACTGGATGCCAAAGCCTTTTCTGCAATCTCAGCACGGGACAAAAGTTGTAGCTGTTTTTTCACGGCATCAGAAACCTGATCAGCAATGACGGGAGAAGGAGTGACCAAAACTACCTGAGAATCAGGCCCATGCTCAGCCTGACTCAACAAGTCTGCAGCAATAAACTCCGGGTCTGCCGCTTCATCAGCAATCACCATCACTTCAGATGGCCCGGCAGGCATATCAATCGCAGCACCGCGGAAGTCATTACTGACCTGTCGTTTCGCTTCTGTCACATAGGCATTACCCGGCCCGAATATTTTATCTGCTTTCGCGACAGTTTCAGTACCGTAAGCCATCGCTGCAACCGCTTGTGCACCGCCAATATTATAGACTTCGTCAATACCACATAATTGTGCTACATATAAAATTTCATCCGCGATTGGCGGAGGCGAACACAAAATCACTTTCTGGCATCCGGCAATTTGTGCCGGCACGCCCAGCATTAAAACGGTTGATGGCAGAGGCGCACTCCCACCCGGAATATAGAGACCGACTGTATTGACCGGACGGGTCACCTGTTCACACACCACACCGGGCATCGTTTCAAGCTTAACCGGTTGTGGAATCTGTGCCCGGTGAAATTTTGCAATATTGTCGTAAGCCTGTTCCAGCGCCTGAATCATTTCCGCAGATAAACGCGATGCCGCAGCCTGAATTTCGTCACCGGACACACGAATAGAGCCGGGAGCGACCCCATCAAACTTCAGGGTTAATTCTTTTAGTGCCTTATCGCCATCGGCCTGTACAGCAGAAATGACCTGCTCTACCGCAGAAGTAATACTCTTGCCTTCAGTAATTGCCGGCCGTTCCAGTACCGAGACACGTTGTTCTTTACTCAGGGATTGCCAAACTACAGTTCTCATTGCAATTACTCCATCATTTTTTCAATTGGAAGGACCAGAATTGAACTTGCACCCAGTGCTTTTAACTGTTCCATTGTTTCCCAGAAGAGATTTTCAGAGCTCACAAGGTGTACGGCAACTTTGGATTGATCAGCAGAAAGTGGCAATACGGTCGGGTCTTCTGCACCAGGCAGTAATGCTTTAATTTCAGCCAGCTGACCAACCGGTGCATGCAGCATGATATATTTCGACTCTTTTGCCTGTTGTACGCCATGCATCCGGGTCAGCAATTTTTCAATCAGTGCGCTTTTTTCCGAATCAAACTCACCTGCCCGCTGGATCAGTGTGGCTTTCGACTCAAAAATGACTTCGACTTCTTTCAGACCATTTGCCTCAAGGGTCGCACCGGTTGAAACCAGATCAGCAATGGCATCAGCCAGTCCGGCCCTCGGTGCAACTTCAACGGAACCTGTCAGCATACAGGTTGAGAAAGGAATTTCCTGTCTGTCCATATACGCCTTCAACAGATGTGGATAAGTGGTTGCAATTCGCATCCCGCTCAAATCCTGAGGCCCGTTATAGGTGACATCTTTATCGACAGCGACAGAGAGACGGCATCCTCCAAAATCAAGCCGTCGCAATGTGACAAACTCATTTGGCTCATTACGGGCCTTACGATCCAGGCGAACTTCTTCCAGTTCATTTTCCCCAATGAAACCTAAATCGACCACGCCATCCATAATTAAGCCCGGAATGTCATCATCACGAACAAGCAATAAATCGATGGGCATATTCAGTGAGTGAACAACCAGGCGCTCTCCCATAATCGTAAATTTAACGCCACACTTTTTCAGCAGATTCATACACTCTTTGCTGAGTCGGCCTTTTTTCTGGATAGCGATTCGCAAGCGTTGTTGTGATTGCATGTTGTGATTCCTTTTCTGTCATTCTTTTTAGTTAAGCATTAATTTTTGTGGATAGAATAAAAAAACCCCCGGGAGCTAATCCCGAGGGTTTCTAAACTTGCTTAACCACCGGGAGAATCTTGTCTCCCGGGTATGCGCCACCGCCCCGAAAGACCTTCAAGGGTGATGATGGTGATGGATGTTCATTGCCAAATTGCGCATACAGGTTTTATCTCTTTGATTTCAGTTTATCTGAAGAACTGCATTCACAGTATACAAGCCAGAAATATTTTTCAAGTCTTAATTTGTTTTATATACCCAAACTACCTGAAGGTGCAGTGTTCAGTGAGATTTGATTGGCCATTATGCTGTTGTTCTTTTACGGATATATAAAATAAAACACATCACAGAAAAAGCCAGTGAGCTTGCCAGAAAAGAGACGCCCAGCGAATCCGTCAACCCTAAAACAACGTAACCGATTAATGAAACACCGGCAACCAGTAAAGCATAAGGTAACTGAGTCGACACATGATCAATATGGCGGCACCGCGCACCAGTCGATGATAATATCGTTGTATCTGAAATTGGTGAGCAGTGATCACCAAAGACTGAACCAGCCAGAACAGCGCCGAGCATCGGCAGCATTAAAGAAATATCAGAAGCCCCTGCAATATCACCCGCGATAGGTAACATAATACCGAATGTACCCCATGAAGTTCCGGTTGCAAATGCCATACAGCCAGACAAAACAAACAAAATTACAGGTAATAAAGTGACCGGTATATTCCCCTGAACCAGTGAGGATAAATAAGCGCCGGTTTTCATGTCTTTAATAATTGCACCAATTGTCCATGCAAAAAACAGGACTAATATGGCACCGAACATTGACTTCGCACCAATCCATAATGTTCTGGAAATATCACTCCATGGCATCCCTTTGCTCACGACACGAATAAGTGAGACCAATAATCCAAAGCTTCCGCCATACACAAGTGACATACCAACATCGGTATTTTCAAAAGCGCCCAAGACAGTAAAAGCGAGATTATCTGAAACAAGTGATTGCCATCCTGTCCACATCATCGCGAAAATAGTCGCCGCAATCAGGGCCAGAATAGGCACAATTAAATCACTGACTTTACCTTTATCACTTTCAGGAATATCCAGTTCATCTTTTAAATCTGTCATTTGCCCGTCAGATTCAGCAGAATAACCGCTGTTTTGCTCATGACGTCTCATCGGACCAATATCTAATTGCAACCAAATCATGACAAAAACCATCAGCAAAGCAAACATGGCATAGAAATTCATCGGCACCAACTGCATATATGCCCCCAACGGTGTGTATTCTGTCATGCCATGAGACACCAAAATACCACTGATGATTGTCATAATATAAGCACCCCAGCTTGAAGCCGGCATAATAATACACATCGGTGCAGCAGTTGAATCCAGAATATAAGCAAGTTTGGCTCTTGAAACACCAGCCCGATCAGTCACTGGCCGGGCAATCGAGCCAACCGCAAGGCTGTTAAAGTAATCATCCACAAAAATAAATACACCCAGAAGGGCTGCAAGTAATTGTGAACCTCTCTTCCCTTTTACTTTCCCCTGGGCCCAGACGGCAAAAGCCCGGGTTCCTCCGGAAAGAGACAACATCGCAGTCATCATTCCCAGCAAAATAAGAAAGGCAATAATACTCATATTCCACGAGTTAATTCCGCCATCTTCAATCACCAGACCAGAAACTTTATCAAACAGGTAAGTGATTGAGCTGATTACTGAATAATCGGAAAGTAATAATGTACCTAATATAATTCCGATCCCTAAAGACAACAAAACACGATGGGTAAAAATTGCAAGCCCCAAAGCCACAACGGGAGGTAAAAGGGACAATGGCGAGGAAGAGAAATCTGTTAATATCATGATCTTTAACCAATTATATATATGGTAAGAGATCTACTGCATTGAAATTAAATTACTTTACATCGTAATTTGAAATGAGCTAAGTGAAGAGTCAATTCACCCAGACCTTACAGTAGCGCTCCATAGTTATAAAATTAAACTGACTATGGCAGTGTTGTTCCTATTTGGAAACAACCCCAGCAAATGTGTTTTGATATACACACCCACTTCGGCGAAAAAACCTTTCACCACATCTCAAAGGAATCACCCTAAATGTGTTTACTCATTTTAATCGCGCCTCTACAACGGGCCAGAACAAATGACTACCAATCAGACAAGACTCAATAGTATCTGTTAATGACCGAATAATAAGGCGGCTATTGTACAAGTATAGATAGCATTTGCAATCGATTTGTCTCTATTGGGATATATCTCTATTAAACGTTAATGGTTATACTAATTAACTTGCACTATATCGTGTATTTTGAGCTACAATTCAAATTAACAAATTAGATTCATATCGAACATATACGTAAAGTTCTTTATTACTAACAAAAATAAAATTTACATTTATTTACGCATAAAATTTTTACACAGAATTGAAGAACAATTATTGTAAGAATAAATATCTGGGTTTATTATTACAGTACATATTGTGAAATTAAAATTTAATCAATAGGAATTAGTAATGTCGGAAATCACAAAAACTTTACTAAATATTCGTAGTTTACGTGCTTATGCACGTGATTTAACACTTCAACAACTTGAAGAAGCTTTAGAAAAATTCACTTCGGTTGTTGAAGAGCGAAGAGAAATTGAAGAGCAAGAACAGGCAGAAAAAGCGGCTCAGGAAGAAAAACTGGCGGCAATTGCTGAACAAATAGCGAAAGACGGTATTGATGTGAGTGCGCTAATATCTGCACTTTCATCAGAAGGCAAAACCAAAAGTAAACGTGCACCACGTCCTGCTAAATATAAATATATTGATGAAGCTGGCAACGAAAAGACCTGGACTGGTCAGGGTCGTACACCATCAGTAATTCAAAAAGCGTTGGATGAAGGTAAGTCTCTTGATGACTTTTCCATCTAATTCTTCATTTTGATAATAAAAAAGGCTCCATGATTGGAGCCTTTTTTTATTCTCTTTTTACAATTATCTTTCCCAGTAAGCCTCTTCCAGGCTATCTTCTTTTTCCGGAAGCCCTCTCGATAATCTGGGCGAATTTTGTGCTAACACTTCATAACTTACCCGGTTTGCATATTTGCAGACCTGAGAAAAAGAAGAATACGTAATGAAATCCAGCTGATGTTTACTGGAATTGGGAACGTTATTTTTATGGTATTTATTCGCTGCCATATCATGTAATAAAGCGGATAAAGCTGCATCTCCGGCACCATTTGTATTTTTAATCACTTCCGGACCACCCATATAAGGTGCAATATGTGAATAGACTTTTATAGGCTCTTCACACTGACTCTTTTTCATTGGCCTGCTAAATTCATAACGATTAAATTCAGCAATTTCACCCGGTAACAAAGGCAATGAAGTGACTCTTTTCGCTTTCTCTTCTGTATAGCCAGCCATAAATAACCCAAGCGGGCCAGCAGTACAAAGCACCAAATCAACCCATTCCAGCGCTTTATCCGCAGCAACCAGAGGGTTTTCTTCACCAGTCAGAGCATAACCTTCTTCTTCATTCATCGCCACGACTGTAATATGTTGCTTTAAAAATTCCTGCCAGAATACAGGGTCACTTTCCAGAATTTGTTTCGTTCCTAAAGTTAAAACCACCGGAACCTGATACTTTTTAGCATATTCAATCGCCCTGTTTGTTGCCTCCGGCATCGGGTCACCCGGTTTACAACGAATTAAGTATGCGGACAAAACTAATGCGGAAGCATTTTTAAATATCGCCTCGGGAATACTCTCCGGAATCAGCTGGTTCATATAACCTTCACTAATCGCAAAGGTACGCTCACCCGCTTCATTAATTAATGTAAAACACCGGCCTATCGGCCCATTTACACCTTGTAAATAATTTAAATTGACCCGGCTTGACGTATTACATAAATATCGGTAGCCATAGCTGCCTATCTCAATATTGTTGCACATAACCCCTAATAAAGTTGAACAATCATCAGCTAGAACAGAATAATTATGCAATGTATTCCCTACAGTGCCACCGGCAAATTCATTTGTAATCAATTGTTGATCGACTAATTCTTTATACAAGCATTCTGCCGACTGATCATCAAGGACGAGTGAATGACCAATACTTAACTGATGACGACGAATCAGGTCTTCATCAATTTTTGCTTCTATATCAACAAGAATTTGATCAATCCCAATGACATGGGGACGTGGGAATTTTTTTATATTCAAGGTCTGAGATATAAGCGGATCTCGATTATCAACAGGAAAATAGTGTTTTGACTTACGCTGGCCGGGAAATTTCATATATAAAAACGAAGTGAGTAAATTACAGTAAGAAAGCAATTCTAACGCTCTGCGTTATTGTCAGCAATCTATTCATATATTATCGGGGCAGAAAATTTCTAAACATATTGAATATAGATTAACTGTTTACTATAGCATATGAAACATGTATCTATTGTGCGTCATTATATATCTTTGATTCAATAACAACGCTCATCACATTTAGCCGGATTTTTATTACATGACACCGACATTAATTTATCATATGAATCAAACACTGACGTTCAAATTTTGACATCATCGTCTTAAAAACATACACCATCGTTACAAATTTATACATTTTTTATTTATTTCTATGATCACATATACAAAAATTATTCGCAACGTCTTAATTTATTATTTATTTTATCCTCTTTGATGCACAAAAAATATCACATGCAAATACATCCTGGTGTGCAGAAAAAGCGCTTACCTGAGATTTATTTGCTGGCTCTGTCACCACATAAATCTTTCTGATAGAATTGCTCGCTTATTTATGTATGTGGTGTCGGTCTCATGTCAGAAAATATGAAAACAAATGCACAAAAAAGAGTCATCGTCGGCATGTCTGGTGGCGTCGATTCATCTGTCTCAGCCTATCTTCTTCAACAACAGGGTTATCTTGTGGAAGGCTTATTTATGAAAAACTGGGAAGAAGATGACGGAGAAGAATACTGTACAGCTGCTGAAGATTTAGCAGACGCACAAGCGGTTTGTGACAAGCTCGGGATTCATTTACATACGATTAATTTTGCTGCTGAATACTGGGACAATGTCTTCGAACATTTTCTCAGTGAATATAAAGCCGGCAGAACACCAAATCCGGATATACTCTGTAATAAAGAAATTAAATTCAAAGCATTTCTTGAGTTTGCCGATGAGGTCCTTGAAGCAGATTATATTGCCATGGGACATTACGTCCGCCGTACCTTTTCAGATGACCAGACATCGCAGCCTCAGATGCTTCGCGGGCGGGATAAAAATAAAGACCAGAGTTATTTTTTATACACTCTGAGCCATGAACAAATAAAACGCAGTCTTTTTCCGGTTGGAGAACTGGAAAAACCTGAGGTTCGCAAAATTGCTGAGGAACAAGGTTTAATCACAGCGAAGAAAAAAGATTCAACCGGCATCTGTTTCATTGGCGAACGTAAGTTTACTGAATTTCTGTCGCGCTATCTTCCGGCACAACCAGGTAAAATTGAAACACCGGAAGGACAAGTCATCGGCGAACATCAGGGCCTGATGTATCATACGCTTGGACAGCGGAAAGGCTTGCACATTGGTGGACAAAAAGGTGGCGGTGGTCATGAACAGCCCTGGTATGTCGCTGAAAAAGATTTGCAACGCAATGTTTTAATTGCCGTTCAGGGCGCCGACCATCCATTGCTGAAATCTGAAGGGCTGATCGCAACACAATTGCACTGGGTAGATCGTCATCCGGTCATCGAGCCTAAACAATGCACGGTTAAAACCCGCTATCGTCAGGAAGATATTCCCTGTACTATCATTCCCGTTGGTGCAAAGACTTCGGAAGAAGGCACACCGCGTATCAAAGTTATCTTTGATGAACCCCAAATTGCCGTTACACCGGGTCAGTCTGCTGTTTTTTATGATGGAGATGTATGCCTTGGTGGTGGTATTATCGAATCAAGAATTCCATTTAAAAAATAATTACTGAGGAGTTTTACGTGGCGAACACAATTTATGATCGGACCATCGCATTTGCCGGCTTATGTCAGGCAGCTTATCTGGTACAACAGGTTGCGAAAAACGGTCACTGTGAAGAAAACGCCTTTGAAACTTCAATTCGGGCCATTTTAAATATGAATCCGTCAAGCACACTTGACGTTTTCGGCAGGGAATCGAATCTGAAAGCAGGTTTAAACTGTCTGGTCAGCGGGCTCGACAGCAGTTCATCAGGCAATGAAATCACCCGATATGTTATCGGCCTGATGGCTCTGGAAAGAAAATTAAATGCCCGTCGCGATGCCATGTCTCAACTCAGTGACCGTCTCGATATGCTTGAGCGCCAGACGGCACACTTCGACCTTTTCGATGAGCAAATGATCAGCAATATTGCCAGTATTTATCTTGATGTTATCAGCCCTATCGGCCCCAGAATTCAGGTAACTGGCACCCCATCCGTATTACAGCAAACAGCTAACCAGCATAAAGTCCGTGCTCTGCTTCTCTCAGGTATCCGCAGCACTGTACTATGGCGTCAGGTTGGCGGAAAACGTCGCCATTTAATCATTGGCCGAAAAAAAATGGTTGAACAGGCAAACATTCTATTAGCCCGTATCTGACAACGACATCAGGCGAAATTAATTCACTCAGGTATCAACTCAATTCAGGAGATATAAAATGGAACTGTCAGCACTGACTGCTGTTTCACCGGTAGATGGCCGTTATGGAAGTAAAACGATTGCGTTACGCAATATCTTTAGTGAGTATGGACTCCTTAAGTACCGTACTATCGTTGAAATCCGCTGGTTACAGAAGCTATCTGAAACATCCGGTATTCAGGAAGTCCCTGCCTTCAGTCAGGAAGCCCATGATATTTTGGACCATATCGCGGCAAACTTTAATGAATCCGATGCAGCGCGAATTAAAGAAATCGAAAAAACAACCAATCATGATGTTAAAGCGGTTGAGTATTTTCTGAAAGAGAAAGTAGCATCACATCCTGAATTAAACGCTGTGAATGAATTCATTCACTTTGCCTGCACTTCTGAAGATATCAACAATACATCCCACGCTTTAATGCTGAAAGATGCACGCGACACTGTCATTCTTCCGGAAATTCGCCGGATTATTGACGCGATTCGTTCATTAGCCGTCGAATATCGTGATATTCCACTGCTTTCCCGTACACATGGTCAGCCAGCTTCCCCAAGTACAATGGGCAAAGAAATGGCGAATGTAGCTTATCGTATGGAACGCCAATATCAGCAAATTTCGCAGGTTGAAATTCTGGCGAAAATTAACGGGGCTGTTGGCAACTACAATGCACATTTGTCTGCATATCCTGAAATTGACTGGCACCAATTTAGTGAATCTTTCATTACTGAATCTCTTGGCGTGACCTGGAATCCATATACAACTCAAATTGAACCACATGATTATATTGCCGAGTTGTTTGATGCCATTTCCCGGTTTAACACGATCCTGTTAGATTTTGACCGGGATATCTGGGGTTATATTGCTCTGGGTCACTTTAAGCAAAAAACGATTGCCGGCGAAATTGGTTCTTCAACAATGCCGCATAAAGTGAATCCCATTGATTTCGAAAACTCAGAAGGTAACCTTGGCCTTGCAAATGCCATTTTTACTCATCTTTCACAAAAACTGCCGGTTTCCCGCTGGCAACGTGATCTGACTGATTCAACGGTTTTACGCAATCTTGGTGTCGGTGTGGGTTATGCTGTAATTGCATATACTTCAACGTTGAAAGGTATCAGTAAACTTGAAGTAAACAGAGATGCATTACTGGCTGAGCTGGATCAAAACTGGGAAGTTCTGGCGGAACCGGTCCAAACGGTCATGCGTCGTTACGGTATTGAAAAGCCGTATGAGAAGCTGAAAGAACTCACCCGTGGGAAACGGGTTGACGGGAACGCAATGCGCGCATTTATTGACAACCTTGCGATTCCTGAAGCGGAGAAAACACGTTTGAAGCAAATGACTCCCGCCAGCTATATTGGTCAGGCGATTGAACTGACAGATAAGCTGTAAACTTAATCAGAACCGACTCATACCCTTCTAAGTCATTTTCTGATCTGTTTATTTTCAGATTGATATAAAAAGGCTTCCTGCGGGAAGCCTTTTCTGTTGCAGGGAAAACAGCCTGATTACAACTGACGCAGTGCCTGAATCCGCTTATCCAATGGCGGGTGACTCATCATTAATTCCGTCAGAGAACGTTTACCATTGATCCCAAAAGCCATCATAGAACCTTCCAGCTGTGGCTCATGGCTCATTTTCAAACGCTCCAGCGCTGCAATCATCTTCCCTTTACCAACCAGTTTCGCTGCACCTGCATCGGCATGAAACTCCCGGTGACGGCTATACCACATCGTAATCAGGCTCGCCAGAATCCCGAAGACAATTTCAAGAACCATGGAAACCATAAAGTAAACCATCGGATTTTGGCTTTCACCTTCATCGGAATCGCGCGAAGCCACCAATCCGGCCACAACGCGGGCAAGGAAAATCACAAATGTATTCACGACGCCCTGCAACAAAGTCATCGTCACCATGTCACCATTGGCAATATGACTCATCTCATGCGCCAGTACAGCCTCCGCTTCATCTCTTGTCATGTTATGTAACAATCCGGTTGAGACGGCAACAAGAGAATCGTTACGTTTGGCGCCTGTCGCAAAAGCATTGATATCCGGTGAATCATAAATCGCGACCGTTGGCATACCAACGTTCACCTGCTTTGCCTGGCGTCGAACGGTCTCAATCAGCCAGTGTTCAGTCTCATTTCTGGGATTATCAATGACGACCCCACCCACTGAACTTAATGCAATTTTTTTAGATAACAGCAAAGAGATAAATGAGCCACCAAAGCCAAAAACAGCGGCCAGAACCAGCAGCCCTGATAAACTGCCGGGGCGAATTCCCGTTACAGCATAGACAATATTCAGTACAACACTCAGCACCAGAATTACGGCAAGGTTGGTTGCCAGAAATAACAGAATGCGTTTCATAACCTTTCTCCTAACAGAAACGAAGATGATAATTGATATTCATCTTAACTATCTTATTCATATAGTCATTCATAAAAAAAACAAGGTGAAGAAACAAATTGCAACATTTCATGTCAGTCAGGCGCATGATACCGGGCAATATTAATCCAGAATTGAATGTGGAAAAGGGATGCTTAGCAGGTTGCAAATGTGTAATGACAATGAAAAAAGACTATTCAACTTTAGTCGTATGTCCATTGTATAGTGAAGAAAAAGCGTCTAACTTTACTGAGCAGATGTTTTGCACAGAACAGAATAAATAAGGATAAACTCATGGAATCTAACAATTATCAAATGGCTATCGACATGCTACGTTGTCATCTCGGGCTTTCCGAAGAGGAAGCCAAACAACAGCTGGGCCTGACTCAGCAACCCACAACAGAAACACCATCAGGTACAACACAATCAAAATTTCCTTATCAGGCTTCTTCATTGATGTCCTGAGAAATTTCTGATTCAGGCAACAGGCAAAGAACAACATCTGACATTGATGCTATCTTTCGGGGCAAAGAAAAAGGGGCTGATTCAGCCCCTTTATTCGTTCAATGACTATTTCAATGCAGTATAGAAACTCAGTCAGATGAATCCCGCAATAATGGCTCAAGATTGATATACCGGCCAAGCTCTTTACGCTTTGCACTGGGCACATAGGGTATTTCACCTAATTTAGGTGCGTCCAGCGTATTTTCCAGTTTAGAAATAAGTTCTGCGTAATGAACAGTACCCGGATTGATCCGGTTAGCCACCCAACCCGCAAGATTCAGACCATCGGCCCGGATACTTTCTGCGGTAAGAATCGCATGATTCAAACATCCCAATGTAATCCCGACCACCAGTATAACCGGTAGATTTTCCTGTTTGACCCAGCTGGACAGATAATCATGATCCGAGACCGGCACCCGCCAGCCGCCAGCACCCTCAACCAGAACAAAATCAGCCTGCTGCTTGTGTTGGGATAACTTCCCGCTCAGGACATTAAAATCTATCTCAGTATTTTCATAGTTTGCGGCGATATGTGGCGATGTCGGCAATTCGAGCGCATAGGGGTTAATATCAGCATAACTTGTCTCACAAGTCGCCACATTCATCAAATGCAACGCATCAGAGTTACGAAAGCCATGCTCTGTTTTCTCACAGCCGGCAGCAATCGGCTTAAACCCAATCGTTTTTATTTCCCTGGCTGCCATAGCCTGTAAAATCGCTTTTGATGCGACCGTTTTACCGACATCCGTATCAGTACCAGCGATAAATAATGCATCTATCATCGATGAATAGCTCCAAAACAAACCTGATAAGTAGCAGGAAGAAAACCTTCTTGATTCGAAAACTTTTGGTATGCAGATTCAAGTTGCATTAAAACCCGGCGACTCACACCCCCGGTACGTCTTTCATCTACATGCGTTGCCCCGATTCCTTTTAAATCTTTCATCAGTGCCAGCGCAGAGTGATACCAAAGTCTGATTGGGCGTAAGTCTATCTGATATTGATCACATTCAGCTTGCGCTAACGCAATTTTTATTTGATTCAAAGAGATAAAGTGATTGACGTGTTGCCCGGAATCAATCGCTTGCCACGCCTGGCGCAGCTCATCCAAAGACCCTTGAGCTAATGTGGAAAACACACCCTGCCCGCCTGGTTTCAATACTCTTTTTATTTCACTCAAAGGAACAGATAAGAACTGACACCACTGTAGCGCCAGATTAGAAAAAACGAAATCCACACTATTATCCGGAAGGCAAAGTGCCTCAGCATCACACAGCTGATAGCGCATATTTGTTTCACCACACCGCTCTCTGGCCATATCCAGCATCGATGACGAAAGATCGATACAAATGACTTGCGCACCACGCGCTTTCAGTTGTTCTGAAAAATAGCCGGTTCCACATCCGACGTCCAGAACCACTGCGCCATGAAGATCTGACGGCAGTTTGGCCAGTAAGATATTGCCGGTATCACGCTGGAAAGCCGCATGCTGATCATAATGATGAGCTGCACGGCTGAATGCATGGGCAATGGCCTGTTTTCGCTGAGAAGCCGCGGGTTCCGGAAATAAAAGATCACTACTATCTATCAAAACAAACCTCAATTGATTCTTTCAATGCGGATGCCAACTGATGAATCTGCATCTCTGTATGATTTGCGGTTAATGTCATTCTCAGTCTCGCGGTTCCTTCCGGCACCGTCGGCGGACGAATAGCCCCGACCCAGAAGCCTTTACTTTTCAGCATCTCAGACGTCGTTTGCAAAGACTCAATATCACCAATAATCAAAGGCTTCACAGGAGTCGGTGTGCTTACATATCCGGCAAAAGATGAAAAAGCGTCGTCATAACACTGCTGGAGATGCTGCAGTTTTTCCCTGCGCCAGTGCTGCGTCTGAATCATCTGTAGTGCATGACTCAGCGCATGTGCCTGAGACGGTGGTATCGCTGTAGAATAAACATGATGTCGGGCAAACTGCATCAGGTAATCCCCGGTCGCCTGATCACATAACAGAGCAGCGCCCGAAAGACCGAATGCTTTGCCAAACGTCACCAATAACAGCTCCGCTTTCACGCCGCTTGCTGCACAGCTTCCGGTGCCATCAGGTCCGGCGATGCCGATCCCGTGTGCATCATCAACCATCATCAGTGCCCGCTCAGCGGTCAGTCTCCGGATATCCTTCAGTGGTGCGTGGTCGCCATCCATACTGAAGACACCTTCTGTCACAACCAGACAGGCTTCATCCGGCGAAATCAGCTGTTCAAGATGCGTCATATCATTATGACGAAAGCGCTTCATTCTCGCCGGACTCAATGCGCCCGCTTCCATCAAAGAAGCATGATTCAAGCGATCTTGTAACAATAAATCATCTTTCTTCAATAAAGAGAAAATTACCGCCTGATTAGCACTAAAACCGGATGAAAACAGAATCGCCCGCTCATAGCCCAGCCACTCACAAAGCTGAGCTTCTAAAGACCGGTGCGCCTGATGAAAGCCGGTCACCAACGGCGATGCTGCACTCCCGCAGCCATAGCGGGATAAACCATCCTGCCAGGCCGAAACCAGAGACGGGTCCGTTGCCAGTCCCAGATAATCATTCGAAGAAAAATTCAGATACGACTGTCCATGATGAACCAGCATATCACCCTGTTTTCGTTCAAACGGAATCATCTTGCGGGCCAGACCATTTTCTTCCCGCTGACTCAATGCCGCCGTGATTCGCTTTTCAAGTAGGGTCATCATTGACAAGGCAGCCTAAACGCTGGCTTCGTAGAATAAATCGTCTTCAGAAGGACGTGCTGCAACCCGCTCAACCACCCGTTCCATCAGCTCATTTTCCTGAATCTCATCAGGTTTTTGCACGACAGCCTGGCTGTTGATTCCCAGTTTCCGGAATAACATCATATCGGAGTCTTCAGCAGGGTTTGGCGTGGTCAGCAGTTTACAACCATAAAAAATTGAGTTTGCTCCGGCCATAAAACATAAAGCCTGCATCTGCTCATTCATCTGCTCCCTGCCGGCAGAAAGCCGGACTGCCGATTGTGGCATCATAATCCGGGCAACAGCAATTAAACGAATAAAGTCAAATGGTTCAACATCGTCCACTTCTTCCAGTGGCGTCCCTTTTACTTTAACCAGCATATTGATTGGCACACTTTCCGGATGCACGGGCAAGTTAGCCAGCTCCACAAATAAACCGGCCCGATCATTGACACTTTCACCCATGCCAATAATTCCGCCTGAGCAGATTTTCATCCCGGCGTCACGTACATGCGACAAAGTATCCAGACGATCCTGATATGTCCGCGTCGTAATGATATTGCCGTAAAACTCAGGTGAGGTATCCAGGTTGTGGTTATAATAATCCAGCCCTGCATTCGCTAACTCTTTGGCTTGTTCAGGGGTTAACATCCCCAGTGTCATACAGGTTTCCAGCCCCATATCTTTCACACCGGAAATCATCTGTTTCAGATAGGGCATATCCCTGGCTTTCGGATTCTTCCAGGCAGCGCCCATACAAAAGCGGGTTGAACCCGATGATTTCGCTCTTTTAGCCGCATCCAGCACCTGCTCAACTTCCATCAGACGCTCTTTTTCTACATCGGTCCGGTAGTGGGCACTTTGAGGGCAATACTTACAATCTTCCGGACAGGCACCCGTCTTGATTGAGAGTAATGTGCTGACCTGAACATAGTTATGCAGTTGATGTTGACGGTGTACCTGCTGCGCTTCAAACAGCAAATCCATGAATGGCTTATCAAGTAATGCATTCACTTCTGCCACCGTCCAGTTATGACGAACTTCCACGTGTAATCCTTTTTTATTCTGATAAGACTTTGCTTGGATAGTCTAAAGAGAAACGCTAAACTGTCAACAATGAGAGCAATCAAAAGTTTACAAGAGAACAAAAATTGAGCAATATAGACTTGGAATTTGACCGAAATCATATTTGGCACCCCTACACTTCCACAATCAATCCGCTAACCTGTTACCCCGTGACCAAAGCCTTTGAGAATAAAATCTGTCTAGAGAGCGGCGAAACACTCATCGATGGCATGTCTTCCTGGTGGTCTGCAATTCACGGCTACAATCATCCGGCACTCAATGCAGCCGCCTCGGCCCAGCTGGAAAAGATGTCCCATGTCATGTTTGGCGGACTGACCCATGAACCGGCGGTCTCTTTGTGCAAACAACTCGTTGCGTTGACACCACCGTCCCTGAGCCAGGTTTTCCTCGCCGATTCCGGTTCAGTCGCTGTAGAAGTGGCCCTCAAAATGGCCATGCAATACTGGCACAGCCGGGGCGAGAAACGTCCTCATTTTCTGACACTGAGTCACGGCTATCACGGGGATACATTTGCTGCCATGTCTGTCACCGATCCGGATAACTCCATGCACAAAATCTACAAAGGTTTTCTGCCCGAGCACTTCTTTGCCAGTTCGCCACAAACCGGCTTCCGGGAGGCATGGGATCCGGATGATTTGAATGATTTCCGGGCCCGGCTGGAAAAACATCACACCACCATCGCTGCCGTCATTCTTGAGCCTATCGTTCAGGGGGCAGGTGGGATGCGGATTTATCACCCACAGTTTTTGTCTGAGGTCCGCAAGCTATGTGATGAATTCGGTATTTTGCTGATTCTGGACGAAATTGCCACCGGATTTGGCAGAACCGGAAAACTGTTTGCTTCTGAGCATGCAGGCATTGAACCTGACATTTTGTGCATCGGTAAAGCACTGACCGGGGGTTACATGACTCTTTCAGCGACACTCACCACACAGCATATCGCCCGGACAGTCTGCGAAGGTGAAGCACAATGTTTTATGCACGGTCCGACGTTCATGGGCAATCCCCTCGCCTGCGCAGTGGCATCTGCAAGTATGAATCTCATTCAACAGGGTGACTGGAAAACTCAGGTCAAAAACATTGAAGCATTTTTCTCCCGTTCACTGCCGGCACTCAAACAATATACGATGGTCAAAGAAGTCCGCTGGCTGGGGGCCATTGGCGTGGTTGAAACCGTTCGTCCGGTGAATATGGAAAAAATTCAGGCCCTGTTTGTCCGTCATGGTGTCTGGATACGTCCGTTTGGTAAACTTATTTATATGATGCCGCCATACATGACGCCTGCTGAAGACCTGTCCCGGTTGATACATGCAGTTGAGATGGCCCTGCAGCAGCCGGATTGCTTTATTCAGTAATACCATGTGGGGTTGTCATACTTTTCTGACATTCTGTTTCATTTGAGATTACAGTAAATCTCACTATTTTTGAGCAACATCAGTCTGAGCGAATGCGTAGAATATGATCCGGAATCTGTTGATATGTTTGCATGAATTTCACCTGCAAACGTTCTGCAGCTGTTATAACCGGGTCATCCACAAAACGATGAGCCGGGATACCGAGATAATCCCTGATAAAGTCTGCTACGCAACAAAGGTCTGTATGATGCCCAAAGAGATGACATATTCTGGTTATGAACTTTTAGACGCTACCTTTTCACTGAGCGATCACATTCAAAAAAACTGCTATTACCAGTTTCAGGTCCGGCCCGCTGATGAATTTAAGTTTCTGGAAATTTTTAATCGCAGCAGGGAACATACGCACAATGAAGTTTCAATATTATTTCATGCTCTGGTTCAGGGATTCAGTCAGGGCAGTAATCACCCCCTTTATACGCTGAACATCAATTATATGATTCGGTTTATGATCAGTAAAAACCGCTTTGTTGAGCGTCAGTTGGTCCGTAATCACTTTCCTTATTTTATGGGATTTGCACACCATGCTGCCCGCGCTCTTATCGAATCAGTTCTGAAATATAATGCGATTCCGGGAACCCTTCAGGCAAGCCCGGAAAACCGGGATTAAAAAAAGAGCTTCCCCGTTCAATGACAAAAAGCGGCGTAAAAACCGCTTTTTAACAGGAAGCATGTCATTTCATCAGCTGATTTCAACATGGTATGCTTCTCCGGATTTGGTTGATTCCATCTTAGGGACCACCACCACCAATACACCATCTTCAAATTCAGCATAGATATCTTTCGGATCAATATTGTCACTCAGATTAAAGGTGCGCATAATTTTACCTTCAAAACGCTCCTTATGAATGATTTTATCTTCATCGGTACGTTCTTCGCTCCTTATGGTTGATGCTTCAATGGTCAGTGTGCTGTCACGACATGTCACCGAGATGTTTTTTTTATCAACACCCGGCAAATCAGCAATGATTTCAAACGCCGTATCTTTCTCAAGAACATCGACTTTGGGTGAGAAAACTCCGGCACCGGACATGGATCGTATGGATGGAAATGCATGGTCAAAAAAACGATGAAAATCAGACCATGAGTCACGTGGGATTAAGCTCATTTTACCCTCCTGTCTATCATTTCCCGCATCACTGTAAGTGTAGAACTCTCCCTTACTGATAATTAAAAAACCTCATGAGACTTGATATAAATCAAAGTAATTTTCACCCCAAACCGATGACTCATCAGGCGGTATATATCCAGTGGGCTATTGGTATGTTCAAACCTGGACGGACTTTCAGGGCCAGATGAGTTGCTCTGAAAATCATGACCCTATTTTCCGGCATTTCATTAAAATGAACGCATCAATATTTCAAATATACCCAGACAACCTGAAGAAGCCGTACTCAGTGATATTTTACGGGACTGAAACCAGGCCGCCAGAAAACCGGCCACTTAACAATAAACACCCAAACGAAAAACAGCTCAAGATAAAATAACTAAAAAAAATAAAAAATCACAAAAACCTCATGAATTGAATTATTTGGATCAACATCAAATATCTGAAAAATAATCTGATAATTCATGATAGCAATTCTAAAAAACAGTATAAGATACGGATAACATCACCGAAATATGGCCTGTTATCATAATAATTTACCGTAAATACAGTAAGATAAATCCGATAAAGTATTACATACCCCACACAGTCAGTAGTTAAACCCACAACTATTCATTATATTATTAATTCAATAAACATATGTCGCCCGTGCCATGGTTATCTTATCAATAATAAAATAAAATCATAAAGCATATATAAATATGCAAAATAATTATTATGGCATTCCATTTGTAATTCCATTTATTGAATGAAGGAAACAGAGCAACAATCTTATTTGATTGATTGTTTTTATCAGCGAATGACAATGGTGGTGTTATTTTTATGTCAATTTCAATAAATATCCCTATATAACCTGAAGACACAGGTTTCAGGAGAAAACGAATGAAAAAAAGCAGCAACAAATTACTCATACCGGTATTCTCGGCCATCGTCGCTACGGTACCGGTATGCGCGGCTCATGCCGGCGTTTCACTGACGGGTCATGCCGGAGACAGCCAGGTCAGTCTGAGCTGGAGTGATGCCGGAACAGGCTCTGTTTATCAGGTCTATTACGACACTGACAGCAATCCCGCCGGGCGTGTACGCCTGACCAGTCTGTCCTCCTCCAAACATGCTTATACTGCATCAAATCTTCATAATGGCACACCATACTGGTTCTGGATTAAATACAAAGACAGCAATGGTCAACTTGTCAATTCAAACGCATTCTCTGCAACACCGGCCTCCACCGAAGATCAAAGCTCATCAGACACATCTTCTTCAGCTGATTCATATGCAGCCAGCTTATCTTCAGACTGGCAGGGGGCGTATGAGCAGGCAAATACTTATTCCTGTGTCAGCGGCTCCTGGCAAACACCATCAACCACCGGAGACACCGGTCAGCCACTCCGTCTGGAAAGTGATCACTTTGCTGCTTACTGGGCCGACGGCACCAATATTGATACATCCAAAGCGCGGACGGCACTCAATACACTCGAAACCATCTGGACAGCTTATTTTGGCCGGGTCAAATTTAAAGAGCCTTACTGTGAATCCAGTCAGAAATTTAAAGCAACTGTCCATTTCGGGAACGATTTCGGGCTGACCGGCGGTGGCTGGTTTAAAAACGGACATCGCCTGATGGGAATGTGGGTCGGACCGGCAACAGCTTCAGACAAGTGGGGACTGGCACATGAGTTTGCCCATGGCGCACAATTTATGACCACTGCATTTCCTGGCTGTAATGGCCGCGGATGCTGGATTTATGAAAGCCATGCAAACTGGATGGCACATCAGGTATTTCCTGATAATGTCCACTGTAGTGAAATGTTAGTCAACACACCTCACCTCCACTACGGAAACAGCCGGACCCGTTACTGTAACTGGCAGTTTATGGAGTACGTGAAAGATAAGTTTGGCATCGGCGTCATCGGAAAAATGTGGTCAGCTGCGGCAACGAATCAGGACGAATGGCAAAAACTGATGCAGAATCAGGGATGGGATATCAAGAGACTGAATGATGAGTTCGGTGACTGGGCGATGCATAATGTCACCTGGGATTATCTTGATATCAACGGCACCAACCGGGGCGCATTTTTCAGACAGGCTTACGGCGCAATTGATCAGGCTCCGGGAGCGAATACACAACGGCGTTTAAGACTGACTCAATTAGAAACGCTGAATTCAGACTGGAAAACGAATCACCGCTTTGTCTCACCTTATTATTGGGCACCGCAGCGCTGGGGATATAATATTGTCCGCCTTTATCCTGAATCCGGTGCAACAAAAGTAACGGTCAAATTCCGTGGCGTGGTTCAGCAAAATGCAAATTCCGACTGGCGATGGGGACTGGTTGCCACCGACACCCGTCTGGATTCACCCCGTTACAGTACCATTCAGCGTGGTTCAGACAACCAGGCTTCAATAATCATTAACGCTGGTGATGAAGTTTATCTGGTGGTGATGGCAACACCGTCTCAGTATCAAAAAATCCTCTGGGCAAGACACGCATCAGATGGCACGCCTTATCCTTCGATTTACCGTTATCCATACATGGTTGAGGTTCAGGGAGCATGGCCGGACGGATTTAAATCCGGCAACAGAGATGCCTGTCCTTCAGGCACAGTCCGGCACAATAACGGCGGTGGTTGCGCGACGACAAACACACCATCGTCTGTCTTCGTCGGCCCGTATGCAACGGTCCTGGGCGGTACAGTAACCGGCAACAGCCGTATTGAAGATCACGCGACCATCATCCATGGTAATGTAAGTGGTCAAAGTACTGTAGGCGCTCTGACACTCCTGGGCTCAGAAAGTAATATGCCTTATTCCTGGTATCACACGTTCACCGTAAAAGACAGCGCTACTGTGAAATCAACTTTCTATCCGATGGGATGGTTTGGTGATAAAACTGCCAGCGGTAACGTCACACTCCTGGGAGATTTGGAATATTATTCAGATAAGTCTTCCAATTTCTTCTATGGTCTGGTGAATGACAGCTGGAATGGTGACTCGTCCATCAATGATGTAACGGTGAAACCACCTTATGTCTGGCGTTAACTGATCAGACGAAACTCAGTTGTTTCTGAGATTCAGTCGTTTCTCAAATTCAGGTGTTTCTGAAATTCTAAGCAACCGGCACAGTGGTCCACCGTGCCGGTTTTTGTCTCATCCAACGCCTGACATATCTTCTCAGCCTCTGGTGACATTGCCGGTCAGAACAGGCAGTGAAAGTCATGAAAGATAAATACGCTCTAACATAAGTATCGATAAATACCAATGAACATGTTATAAAAGATTGAAATACCCTTCATATTTATAGCTTCAGCCAGGTTCACAGCGTTCTCTTACCCTATAATTCAGGTGATCAGAACCTGAGGGCTTCTTCTGCTCACCTTGCTGCAACTCCGGTTATCTTGGGTATAAGGTCAAATTGATAAGGAGTAAAAATAACCCATGGCTGCATTCGGAAAAAATATTTTACCTGAAATGGTCATTGCATCTTTTGAAAACGGACAATGGAATGAGCCGGTATTCGCACCGTCGGACCGTTTGGAATTACATCCCGGAGCACACGTGCTGCACTACTCAAGCACCTGCTTTGAAGGTTTGAAAGCTTTCCGCCATAAGGATGGCAGCGTCTTCATTTTCCGCCCGGACGCCAATGTCAAGAGAATGGCACAATCCAGCCGCTTACTGCGCCTGCCTGAAGTCAACGAAGATCAGCTGTTTAAGATGATTACTGACTTAGTCGCCCGTTTTGCTGATGATGTGCCGCTGCCTCCGGGCTCAATGTATATCCGCCCTGTACACATCGGTTCAGAGGCTGCAATTGGTGCCGCTGCATCCCCGTCAGCATCATCTTTACTGTATGTGCTGGTCTCTCCGGTTGGCGATTATTTCAGTGGTGACTCTGCCACGCTGCGCATTTTGCTGAAAGAAGACGGCATGCGTTCTGCCCCACACATGGGCATGGTGAAATCCGGCGGCAACTACGCCAGTGCGCTTGGCCCGATTCTGGATGCCAAAGCACAATATCAGGCTGATCAGATTCTGTTCTGTCCTGACGGACATGTTCAGGAAACCGGCGCTGCCAACTTTATCTTCATTCAGGGCAATGAATTGCTGACAAAATCTCTGGACACCAGCATCCTTCACGGTGTGACCCGTGACTCGATTCTGACGCTGGCGAAAGACTGCGGCCTTCAGGTGGTCGAAAAAGACCTGACAGTTGACGAGTTACTTGAGCGCTCAGCCCGGCCAGACGCCGAAGCAGCACTGTCAGGGACTGCCGCTGCCCTCGCACCGGTTGGCACCTTTATCCACAATGATAAAGAATACACCATTGGCTCAGGCCAGACCGGGGAAAAAACCCGTCAGTTAAGACAACGCCTGTGTGCTATCCAGTCTGGTGAAGTTGAAGATAAACATCACTGGCTGAAAAAAGTAAATTGATTTTCTTTTTGCTTAAAATATCTCTGAATAATCTGAATAAAAAAGGGGGGCTGGTGAAATCACCGGCCCCTTTTCTTTATAAATAACCTTTTCTTTATAAATAACCTTTTCTTTGATAAAAAGCATCGATGAAAAGCATCAACGACAAGCGGATAGCTTGAGCGGTTTGCAGAACCTGATCTTACTGGCTGCTCAGCTCATGCAACCGATCTGCCGATTGCTTTGACACATCACTGAGGGTTGTCATCTGCCTTGCCGTGCTGACGTTCTCTTCATTCACCAGCCGGATTCCCTCAGCAAGCTGATGTATTTCATGGCTGACATCTGCCTGTTGCCCTGCGGCCTGCGCTATATGCGTTGAATGTTCAGAAATATCGCTGAAAACATCGAGAATTTCATTAAATCCATCAAAGACCTGTTTCGACCGCTCCACACTCTCTTCCGATAATGTCCGGGCAGATGTCACGGTCTCCACACCATGTACCGCTGAGCTTCGCAGTTGCTCAATCACTTTTTCAATCTCAGATGCTGAACCCTGAGATCGGCCGGCAAGTGTCCGGACTTCATCAGCAACCACCGCAAAACCCCGGCCCTGCTCCCCTGCACGTGCCGCTTCAATGGCCGCATTCAGTGCCAGTAAATTCGTCTGCTCAGAAATCTCTTTGATCACATTCAGCATACTGCCCATTTGCCCGGCATCATCCGAAAGCTGTTGAATGATTTTCACGGTGTCCTGTAACTGACCTAACAACTTCTCACTGGCCTGCCGGTTATCAGCAACGGCGGCCTGACGCTCAACAATCAGCGTCCTTGTCTGATCCACCATGCCGGAGGTCCGGCGGGTATTTTGCGCCACTTCTTCAGCACTTCCGGCCATTTCAGTAATTGCACTGGCGAGCGTCGTATTGTCATTCAGTTGCTGGTTTGAACGTTCGCTCAGCACATAAGCCAGATCATGCAGTTCTCCGGCATGATGTTTAGCATGATCGGCTTCTCCGGCAATCTGAACCATCAGGCTGTGAAGATGTTGACCATAATCATTCACCGCCTCTTTCAGTAACCCAATCTCATCCCGCTGATGAATTTCCAGCGTTGCAGCACTGCCACCCTGAATCAGATGATGGATTTGCCGGCTGGTTTCATTAATCCAGTTCATCACTTTACGTGCGTAAAGTACCAGCACGATCCCAAAAATCAGTAACATCGGAATCACGGTCAGGTACAGGCTGCTGCGCATTTCCCCAACCGGCTTCATCATCACCTGAGAAGGCAAAAGCATCCCTATTTTCAGACCATAATCCGGCATCGGAATCAAAGAAAGAATCGCTTCATCTCCGCTGATCACACCTTCTGGCAGATAACTGGTGGATTGACCGGACTGAACCGCCTTCAATAAAGGATTCAAAGCAGTCTCTTTTGCGGCGACAGAAGCAAGCTTTTTCATATCAAGGCTGTCCGGGCGAAAGTCCGGAAAGCTGACAATCTGATTGTCCGGGCCCAGCACAAAAGTGAAGCCACCAGAAGACTGATTCATCTGATGCAGCATCCGGTCCAGCCCGGTCAACATCAGGTCTGTTGTTGCAACGCCCCAGAACCGGTTATCCCGGTGAATCGCAACCGTACAGGTGATCATCGCCGTACCGCTGACCGGGTCGGTATATGCTTCTGACCAGCCACACTGGCCCGGCGAAAGACGTTTTCCAACGGTATACCAGCTTTCATGATGATAGCCAGGGCCTTCCGGCACATTATAGTCATTCATCAGCTCAAGCTGATTCTGAGCATTCCTTCCCCAAAAGAAAGAATACCGCTCAACACCAGATTGAAACGCTCCCGGCTCAGGCCAGATACCGCCTCCGGCAATTTTCTGATTACCAAACTGATCAATCATATGCGGCAGGAAATTCTGAAAATCCTGACTTGTCAGCGGTAAAGTCTCAGCCAGTGCAGCACTGTTTCTCGTCAGCACAGCGCCAGCGTCAAGTTCAGCACGAATTTCATTGACGAGTCCCTGAACTCTTGTCAGTTCTTTTTCTTCGGTTTCCTGCTGAATCACCGGCAGCACAAAAGCCTGCACCACGGTATAAATCATGACACAGGCCAGTGCGACCAGAGCAACACTTAAATAAACTGCTTTGGTTCTGATCATCAATGCGTTCTTCATACATTGATACTCCTTATCAGTGTATAGGTTATAGAGAAGGGATACGTGTAGATTGCAGTGATATCCGGCACACCCCGATAATTTACCGGACACATAATCAATCTATCGCATATTTATAACAGGAAATCAACAAGTTGATATCAATTGGCAGGCAGAGTCATCCCATCATCAATCCGTTTGCACCGCCAAACATGCTGATAAATGACAAACCATAAAAAAGCCTCCGGTTGAAAAAATCCGGAAGCTTCTTTCAGTGTGCTGGACTCACCCAAATGAGTGCTGGAATGACCCAAAATGCTGACCGGGCCCGAAAGCCCCCGGTCAAAAAACTATAACGCCAAAAAACTATAACGCCAAAAACTATAACGCCAGAGGATTCTTACTCACCGGCAGATAACGCAATGAGAAGAGATAATTCAGATGACATTCACGCAGACTGACCCGATCCCTGAACTCTTTCTTGGTTAAACGACGGGCTTCAAAATTCGGATACGGCCGTACCTGCTTATAAATTTCTGTAATCATGTTATAAGAGCATTCCAGACTGTTGTAGGGATTTTCTCCATCCGGAAACTGATTAATGTTGGCCCCCTGATCATCCTGAATCAGGACCGTAAGTCCGATACTTTCAAGCTCCCGGACCCATGCCCTGAATTGCTCAAACGGAATCTGACTTGCCCAGTAAACACTGACCATAACAGGTATCGGGTAATCAGCAATAAAACGGGTCAACACATCTTTGAGCATTTGCCGCTGCTCAGGTTGTGAAAAATCATAGTCCGTGAACTCTGCCGGTAAATAAACACCGTTCACTGAGGCCCCACGGCTCTCTATCCATCCCTGCCAGCGCTGATAACTCAGGTTGACCTGCATCAGGTAACTTTCGAGATAAGTCTGCTGATCAGTCAGGTCAGACTGATGGATATGCGTGAAATAATCCGGATCGGAATAAAGGCCCAGCCAAATGGTTTTGTCAGCACTGATAGCGATATCGAGCACCTGACCAAGCCATCCGTCAGGTCCGTTAAACTGTGCTGTGCCATATTGATTCCACTGAGCCACAATTTCTTTCAGACCATAGCGATCAGTTTGACTGAAGAGTTGTTGCCACTCACGGATTGAGACGCTTTGGTCTCTGTTTTGCGGTTGATAAAAAATACCCGTGGTTTCACCGCGGGCCTGTGTTCCCCAGACTAAAAGAAAAACGAAAAGCGTAGTAAATACGATTCGCCATTTTGTCCGGACTGCGGATCGATCAGATGCTGCCATTCTACCCCCAGATCTGCAATGACACCGTAACCTTCGTAAAGGTCCCGGTTAAATTCCCAGCGCCAACTGATCCCGCTTCCGACTCTCTCGTCGGATTGTTGTTGATTGACCTTCCCCCACTGTGCAAACAGATATGGCGTCAGGCGATGCCGGTTTTTCTCCCGCAGTTTGAATGTTCTGCCAAGCGAGTAACGGCTAAATAAAGTATAGTCCGAAATATCGTCAAGGTAACTGACTGCATCAAAATAAAGCTGATGATACAGCCACGAATCCGGATCGGGCTGCCACGCTTTACTCCAGTCATTGCGGGAAAAAACATCAGCTTTCAAACGGATATAAGGATGTGTATAGGATTCAGAATTCAGTGATTGTTGCACACCTGTATCGAAATAATAACTCAGATCCGAAATCAACCTGAACTGATAACCGGCATCTAACTCTGATGACGAAAAGTCATTGGCTCCGGAATCAAAGACCTGACTGTGCTGCATGGCAATAAAGAACGCGCTGTCTGTTAAAGGCGGCGCATCCATAAAATATTTCGCTTCTTCCCGGACAAAATAATCACCGGCACGCCCGGAGAGACCCGGTGCATTGGCGCCGCGGCTGTGCCCGACCCAGCCTTCAACTGAAAACTTCCAGCCCACATCCAGATCCCGGTACGCACGCTGCTGGTAAGCCAGTAAATCTTCATTTGCAGACCCCTGCGCTGTCAGCCGGTCAATATTCTCATGGTACAACCCCTGAGCCAGACGTTTGTTGCCGTTGACTTTTGCAACATCAGCATAAGCCGAATGAAAATAGCTATCATCTATATAAGGTTTTGTATAAGCGGCCCGCTGATATAATCGCTCAGCCTGCTGCGGATCTGTCACCTTCATTGCATACGCCGCTTCTGCTGCACTGTGCACTTTGTCGTCACTGGCCAGTATCTGCTCTGTCAGCATTGACGACTGCTCAGCATCATCCCCGGCATGATGATATAGCCAGCGTGTCGCCAGCGGGGAATCATAAGCGGTAAATACCGCGTAATAACGCTGATATGCCAGTGGGTCGTCATCCCCGTGGGCAGCCAGTTCTGCCGCCAGCAATTCCCAGCGTAACCCTTGCTGATGATATTGCTGCCACAACACTTCAGCGTCATCAATCCGGTCATTTTCCAGCAGGGAGCGGATGTGCAAATACTGCTGCGCTTCCGTGGACACGGCCATATCCAGCGCATCCCAGTACGGCTGAGCCGCCTAATAACGCCCCAGCAATGAATGCCACACTGCCAGTGTGATTCCATCTTCACGGTGTGCCTGCTGCTGTGCGGCCTCCTCATACATCGCTGTCGCCTGTTCTAAATCAGAGTCCGCCAGACAAAACGCCTGAGCTTTGATCAGGAACGGCGCTTTGTAAGAGGCACCATACAGCCGCTCACACAAATGCTGACGTTCCCAGAGCGCCGGAGACAGCGCATGACCGGTCAGCCGCGCATTCAGCCGGTCGACTTCGCCGGGGCCAAACAATGTCAGATGATCTGTGATCAACCCGGCCAGCCTGTCGCTGAGTTCCGGGCTGGCAAACAAGGCATCTCCTGAGATTTGGATGCCTTGATCAAACAATGACTTGACCAATAGTTTATCTCTGAGATTTTCGGCCTGGTAAGTGGCTAAATTGAGATATGAGATTTGTCCGGTCCGCTCAAACAGTTTCATCCATGTCTGTGCAGCGCGCCGGTAACGCTTCAGGCGAGAATACGCAGTGGCAACCTGCGTCTGAGATTCAACGGATGCAGAAGAAGAATGTAAACGAATTATCTGCCGCCACCGGAGATGGCCTGCATAATAATCGGTCAGTAAGCGATGTCTGGTTTGCTCATTTTGTCCGCTGAACCGGACGTTTTCCAGCAACGGGAACATCCCCAAAATCTGCACATAATTCATCCAGCGGGCGGTTTCTTCCCCGGAATCACAGCCAGACAATTCCTTTTTAGCCTGCGCTGTATTTTCTGCCTGTAACTGCATTTCCACGCGGGCCAGGCAGGATGCCTCTAATGCTGCCTGCCTGCCCGCTTCTGTTTCTGCCTTGTAGATATAGGCCAGCTGAGATTCTTCTTCTTCGGTCAGTGATGTAATTTTTTTCAGATCGAGCAGTGCTGCTTTGGCGGCATTCTGCCGCCCGTGATAAACCAGCGCACCAATGTAGCGTCGTTTCAGCTGAGTGATCTCTTCAGCTGAAAAGCCGGAATTCACTAACATATTTCTGTAAGCCTGTTCCTGCCCGGTTTCGATATAACTCAGCGCCAGCGTCAGTTTATCTTTGCCTGTCAAATGAGCAGATGGAATTTGTCTTAAGTCGCCAATCACCAGTGCATAATGCTTCATTTTAAAATACACATGGGCCTGATAACGAAAGACTGCTTCTGTTTTCATTGTTTCCGGAAAAGATTCGCTCCAGCTTAAAGCCACCTGCTCGCCGGACTTTTTCTCCAGTGCATACAGGTTGGTTAAATAGATTTCACTCAACTGTTTTGGTGTTAAGTCTTTGGTCAGTAATGTCAGATATTCAGGGGATATCAAACGCCCATGCCTGACCGATACCATTGCCAGCAGAAATGCAGGTTGATTACGGTATGGCTGCGGAATTTTATTCAGTCGCCGGAGTAAAACTTCTTCCGGTAATTTCATCTTAATGCCCAGTTCAACGGCATATTGCAATAAGCCGACAGCCTCGGGCTCAATCTCAAGCGCCTTATCCAGTTCCGCCTGTGCTGCCCGGTATTGCTGGCGGTTCTCCAGTGCAAAGGCTTTATCAATATAAGGATAAACCCGGAATTGCCGGAACTGGGTCAAACCATGATAAATATCGTCCACAGCAAAAGCCTGCAACGACAGCATACATAGAAAACATCCCCAACCTATTTTTCTGCCTGCAATTTTCATGACTGTTTCAATTCCCGGCTGATTAATTCGGCAATACTGAGTTGCTGTTTTTTCTGAAGATAAATCCCCCGTTCGAGCTCCGCTTGTGTCAGATAACCCGAAGAGACCAGAAAATCACCGATATTGGTCTCTTTCACTTTCGCATAGGCCAGAATCGCCTGATTTAATACCGCCGTATCCAGCAGTTTAGCAGAGACCAGACAAGCCCCCAACTGACAGCGGGTGGCAAAAAACTTATCCTTTATTTTTTCTGCGGCCCATTGTGAGATTTGCTTGTTTGCGACTGCCTCTGCCAGTTCATCATCCGGATTCGCTGACTGGTCACCAAAATACCAGTACCTGATGCCCAGAGTCACCGCCCCGGTCCGGGTAATGCCCCAACGGACCGGCCGTTTCAGCCAGCGCTGAATGGATGCGACCGCGACCGGGCTCAGTGCCTGTTCCCGGCCCAGAACCAGCACTTCATTTTCATCAACAAACAGTGGCAACACAGCATACTTCACCGCCAAATCTTTAGGCACCAGAGCCAACACTGACTCACTGATTTGAAACGGGTCACAATCAATGAATTCAGCCCGGCTCTGACGGGCAACGGCCCGGCTCATCACTTCATTAGAAATCAAGCCACACTGCACCAGATAGCCACCCAGCAACTGATAATCAGGCTTGGTCAGAATCGCCTGCTCCAGCGCCAGCTCTGAAATCGCCTGTTCTTTGAGCAGGACGGCACCTAATGGCGTTTTGCGCGCAGTGGTTTCGACAAAAGGAAACTCATGGGTGGTCTTATCCCAGTTCAGCCGGTTCAGGTTACCGACATTCAATGCCTGACGGATCGCCCGTAAATTGGCAAAAAAATTAATCCCGGCGCCCCAGAAAATGCGGAAAAAAGAGAGCAATCCCTGAAAATAGCCGTAATACTGACTGACGAAATAAAACCGGTGTAAAACCCGGTTGAAGAAAAAAAATGTATTCATCCCTGCCAGAATCAACACCACAGTGCTATCCATGAACAATTCCAGAAAGTTATAGGAATCAGGCACAAGCAGATGATACATCTCTAATCCGATCAATTGTGCCAGCAGCAATACGGCAATAAAACCAATCGCATTATTAAAAAAACCCCGCCGGTCCCGCCACAGGAAATAATTTACAGCCAGGTCATCTGTCCATTTATGGGTAGAAAACCCCTGAAAGACAATGCCAATGATCCAGCGGCATTTCTGCCGGATTGCAGCAGAAACCGTGTCCGGAAAAAACTCCCGGACACAAATCACATTCCCCTCACTTTGTGAGACGCCACGGGCTTTTTCCCTGAGCGTCTCATGGTTTAAATCCACGACGGGGAAACGAACAAAAATTTCACTCATGCCCCATTGCTTCAGCCGGAAACCAATATCATAGTCTTCGGTCAGGGAACGGATATCAAACGCGACACCATCCCCTTCGACTAACAGTCTTAAAACCGCTCTGCGGCTGAAGCAGGTGCCCACACCGGCACTTGGCACCTGCCCCGCCAGTGCTTCCCGGACGACAACATCTTTACTGTGCATTTCGGCAAACTCATCGGCATAATGATTCTGGGTAAAATAGTGCCAGTGGTGGATATACGGATAAACCGGCAACTGAATCAGATCTTTTTGCGGCAGCAGATAATTAAACAGCCTCAGCTCCAGTGCCGAAATCATATCCTCTGAGTCGTGCAGGATATAACCGGAAAATTCAACTTTTGCCTTTTTCTCGAACTGAATGATGGATGCCACAATATTATTCAGGCAATCAGCTTTACTGGTCGGGCCGGGACGACTGCAAACCACTTTGTGCACGTGGGGGTACATACTGCAAACCTCATCAACGTCCTGCTGGGTTTGCGGATCATTCGGGTAAGTTCCGATAAAAATCTGATAATTTTCATAGTCAAGCCGGGATGCTGCCAGTTCCGCCATTTTGCCGATCACGCCATGTTCCTGCCATGCAGGCACCATCACCGCCAAAGGTTGTTCATCTTTCGTAAACAGCTGATTGGCGACAGTGCGCGGATTTTTTTTATACACCGTCGCATAGCGGTATATCCGCCGCCACCAGTAAACCAGATCAATAAATAAATCATCGATACTGAACACGGCAATAATTGCCATCACGACAACCAAGACATATTTCAACCCGTAAAGATAAACAACAAAAATATCAAACAGATTCATGGCATGCCCTCAGTATGTCTTCCGTAATCCGCTCAGAAGCATCACCGTGGCCAAAAGGATTATCTTTCAGAGAATAACTACCGCGCATCAGCTGTTGTGCTGCACCATCCAGAATTCGCTCAATATCAGATGCGCCTGTGAGTACGGCTCTGTCTTGATCCAGAACCTCAGGCCGTTCCGTCGTCTCCCGGAGTACAACAATTCTGACGCCATAAGTTGGTGCCTCTTCCTGAATACCACCAGAATCCGTCATCACCAGCACAGATTTCGCCAACACCTTCTGCAATTCAATATAATCAAGTGCATCCACGACCCGGACTACTTCACTTCCGGCAAAAAATTCATACACCTGATCCCTGATATCAGGATTAGGGTGGACGGAAAAAACAAACTCCAGTTCCGGACAGCGTGCGGACAATTGCCCGATGGCCTGACAAATGGTCTGAATATAAGGCCAGTTCTCCCGTCGGTGGCAAGTCACTAACACTTTATTTTCTTTAGCTGTGTCAATGAGTTGTTGTTCCATTAAATAGTGCTGGGTATCAATCACCGTATTTCCGGTAACGATGATGGATTCATCTGTGATCCCTTCATCCAACAGATGCCTGCGCGCCTGTGCTGTCGGCACATAATGCCGGTTTGCATAGCGGGAAACTGAAATCCGGTTCATTTCTTCAGGAAACGGATGATACAAATCTCCTGAACGTAATCCGGCTTCAATATGCCCGATAAGTGGTACCTGTTCATAAAATCCGGCAATCGCACCGGCCAGTGTTGAACAGGTATCTCCCTGAACCAGCAGCGCATCGTATTTTTCACCGGCAAGGACCTGACCAATGTTAAGAATCAGCCCGGCCAGTAAATCGGGCAGCCGGGTGCCGGCCGGCCGGGTGAAAACGATATCGGGCGTCACATGAAATGAGGAAAAAGTCTGTCCGGCCAACGCATCATGTTGCCCGGTGTGACACCAGGTCACGGACATCACTTGTTTCAGAGCATGGTACAAAGGCACCATTTTGATAATTTCAGGCCGGGTACCGGTAATCAGTAAAGCTTTATCACGATTTGGGTTCAAAGCGAATTCTCCAGTGAAGAAAGTGACGTCCCGCCGACAACTGTCAGCCATGTCTTGATTCACGCTTTTGTTATGCTTCCGGCTGACTACAGAAGTACATTCATTTTTTGTTTCTATCTTTATAAAAAATAGGTGGTTTTACTTAAAAAACAAATCAGGAAGCATGATTCAGATCTGATTTAGTCACAGTCACCAGCAGAGGCAGTCAATCTTCCGGATGAGATGATACCCAAACAGCCTGAAGATACTCTGTTCAGGAACCGCTATTGAAATCATTCCGATATTTTCTGCGACGTCAAAATACCCGCCACACAACAATTACCTTCAAAAGAAAATGCGAAACATCAGTCAAAAAGCAAGAAAGATAAATATAATAAAAAAAATAAATAAAAATACACCAACAATTAAATATTATTTAAATCACATAAAATCATATATTTAAAATGATACAAATAACAAAAATAAATAAAAAAAGTAAAGTTTTAAAAAATAAACATAATAATATTATTATTAATAGTGATGAGATTTTTATGAGCAGCATCGCATGAATACTATAAAACCCTGAATTTTCATCTTGAGTAAAGTTATATTTTAAAGCACGATAACCTTTGTAAATCCTGACTCTGTTTATTTTTATCTGGTGGTGAATTTTTCCTGATTCATGTCTATCCAGATATATGTGTTATCAGTCACTTAGCCGCTCATCTCCATGATCCGGCTGTTTTACTGATAATTTTATTCTACATATGAGGTCATTATGAATAACAACAAAGAAAAGCATAAGTTGCATAACATTGCATTTTGTATTGCCGCTTCACTTTTTGTCTCTTTTTCCGGCCCTTCCTTTGCTGGCCTGATGCAGTATGGGAAAGGAAATATTTCGGACACTATCAACCCAAAAGGCTATAAATGTACTCAGGATCACGGCTATTGGATCGGCAACGCCGGTGTCGTTTCTCCTGGTGTCAGCAGCTGTAATCCAATCGGCACACCGACACCCATCTATCCCCACCTTGTTGATGAGGCAGCAAAAAAACCAACAGCAACTCACCGCTGGTGGGGTTCTCTTTCCTTTTATGGTGAAATGAAAACAGGCGACAATACCAAATCGGCTTATATTACGCCTGATCCCATCACAGCCCGTATTTCAGAAAAAGGGGTCCGGATGATGGGCATTCCTGCCGGGCTGAAAACCACCAATGAAATTAGTGCAACCTATACCATTCCGGCACCTTTAGATGAAGTATTTGACGGTATTGCGATCGGTAACACAGCGTTCAATAACATGACCGCAAACCTGAAAGATTTCAGTGATGGCACAGCCACTGCGCAATGGCAACAAAATGGTCAGGTGATCATGGAAGCCACATTTGTTCATGGCTCACCTTATGTCTATTTTAATGTGTACCAGGGTCAGCTGGTTCTGCGGACACACTCCGCCAACACCAATGAAAAATCTGTTTTCTATAAGAGTGCCGATACACTGGGCGTACAAACAAACGTTGCCGGTAACCGCAATAACTTCCTTGTCACCGGAGAAGGCAATACATCATTTGCACACCCTGAAAGCAATGCAATCACCCTGATCAATACATCGGGTAAATTTGCCGTTGCATTATTACCGGTTTCCGGTGATCAAACCCCATCTGATACAATGATTGCCGACTTTGCAGCGATGGCGCATCACCGCGTCAGTAAAGTCAATATTGACTACAGTGTTGACCACAGCACCAATATGGTTTCAGTCACTCACCATTATCTGGATGCACAGGGACAGCCTGTCACCACGTATGCCGGTATGCTGCCAATGAACTGGAAGAATTCTTCCCAGCCCGTCAGCAATTATAAAATCCGCAGCGCCCGTGGTATGGTCAAGTTTGCTAAAACCAGCGACTTTACCTATACCATTCCGTTCGTTGGTGTGCTGCCTTCACTGCCATCCGGCATCGGAGATTATGACAAAGCAACACTGACAAAACTGATCGATGAATTCCTGAATAAGGGCAAAGCTGCGTGGAATACCGCAACAGATACTTACTGGTCAGGCAAAAACTACGGCAAAGTCGCTGAACTGGCAGCAATTGCCCGTAATGAAGGCCTGACTCAACGTGCGGATCGTCTGGTCGGATTCCTGAAAGGCGAACTGGAAGACTGGTTCCGCGCCAACACCAGTGGTTCTCTGGATATCAACAAGTATTTCTACTATGACAAAACCTGGAATACATTGCTGGGGCTGGATGAGTCATTCGGTGCACACCAGCAGCTGAATGACCACCACTTCCACTACGGCTATTTTGTCCGGGCTGCTGCTGAAGTCTGCCGGGTCGATGCAAACTGGTGTAGTGATTCACAGTGGGGACCGATGATCGAAATGGTGATTCGTGATTACGCAGCTGGCCGTAACGATCCAATGTTCCCGTATGCACGCAACTTTGACCCGGCCAATGGCTTCTCATGGGCTTCAGGTCACGCAAACTTTGCTTTGGGGAACAATAACGAGTCCACTTCTGAAGCTGCCAATGCTTATGGTGCTATCGTGCTATATGGTTTGGCGACACACAAACAGGATCTGGTTGACCGCGGGATGTATCTGCACGCCTCGACCACCAGCAGTTACTGGGAATACTGGAATAATATCGATCGCTTCCGGGGATATACCGGTGACCGCGATAACTTCCTGAGCGATTACAATAAGATGACAACATCTATCATCTGGGGTAACGGCTCGGTATTCTCAACCTGGTTCAGTAATAAATATGCACATATTCTGGGCATTCAGGGACTGCCACTCAGCCCGCTGGTTTTCCATGTCGGAGAATATGCAGATTACCTTGCAGACTATGTCAAACTCGGCCTGAGCCAGTCATCAAACGGCAAACCATCGGGTCTGGGCAATGATCAATGGCGTGATGTCTGGTGGAATATTCTGGCAATGACTGACGGTGATGCAGCCGTTGATGATTTCAATAGCATGAATATGAACTACACCCCTGAAGGCGGTGAAACCAAAGCACACACTTACCAATGGATTCATACCTTTAAGACACTGGGCCATCTGGCTACAGGAACGGGTGAATTAACGGCAGATAATCCTGCGGCGGTGGCATTTGATAACAATGGCGTAAAAACCTATCTGGCTTACAACTTTACCGATAAACCAGAAACCGTTCACTTCTCCGATGGTACTTCAGTGAATGTACCGGCACACAGCTTTAATTCAGATATTGCGGGTTCATCAACGACGGACAGCCAAAACAACGGTAATACATCTGATGATTCAGCCTCTTCAGGCAACGACAGTACGACGCATCAGCCACAAGCGACCAGCATTTCAAAAAATGCTCAGGGACAAGTGGTTTATCAGGTCACCTTCCCTCAGGCCATGAGTGAAGTCCGTTTGTTTGCCCGTCATAGCATGAATGAAGGCAACTTCCTGGTACAAAGTGCGCTGACTTCTGTGCAAAACGCTGATGGCTCAGTCACCTATACTTATGTTGATCCATTAAATCACTACCAGTCAGGAACAACTGTGATTGCCCGTTTTTACGGCTTTTCACAAGGCACCGGTCAGATTTTCATGCCCGGTCCGGGCGCAGAGCAATGGAGTGATACCTTCACTTACTAATCTACCAGCGCTCATAAAACGGCAAACACCTTACCGTTTTTAAGTCACCCCCACAGCCTCCTCCGGGAGGCTGTTTTTATTCATCATTGAGCTTAAAGAAAGCCAGCGATGATTTTTGTCTTTCAGCCAGATCAGACAAATGCTGTGCCGCTTCCTGTGTCTTGCCAACTGCACCGACATTCTGACTGACCAGATCAAACGTTCTGGTCGCATTTTCAGCAATATCTGCGGTCACACTAAACTGCTCATTTGATGCTGTCGCAACCAAAGTATTGACTTCCGAAATATCCTGCACTGAACCGACAATGGCATCAAACGAAGCTTTGATTTCACCGGAAAGTGCCACAGACTGCTGAATCACTTTCACATTCTCAACCATATTATTGCTCACCATTTCGGACTGAATCTGCAGTTGATTGATAATTTCCTGAATTGTCTGGGTCGAGCTGTGCGTCTTCGCTGCCAGCACCCGGACCTCATCGGCAACCACCGCAAAGCCCCGCCCCATTTCACCGGCACGGGCCGCTTCAATGGCAGCATTCAGCGCCAGCAGATTCGTTTGCTCGGAAATATCACTGATCACTCCGGTCACCTGACCGATATTCACTGCGTCTTCTCTGAGTTTTTCGATCATGTCTGCTGTTTCAGTGACCGAATGATCGATCATCTCCGTCAAGTGAATCGCACTATCCAGCCCATGATGTCCCTGCTGAACGCTGGATATTGCGGTCTGCGCCCGCTCTTCCGCCATTGAAGCATTTGAACTGACTTCCTGAGAGGTGCTGGATAACTCACTGATTGCGGTTGACACAGATTCGATTTCTCTCAGCTCCTCCTCTGCATTGACCGCAGCCCGGTTCATCACATCTGTCAAACGACCGGAAGCCACAGATACACTCTTGGAAATTTCCAGATTCTCTCTGATGATCGTAGAGATTTTACGGTGTAAAAGTACAATCGAGTCAAGAATACTGCCTGAATGACTGTCAGATACAGGGACCTGCGTTAAATCACCTTCAGCCAGACGGGAAATCATCGCAGAGATGGCTTTCGGCTCGCCACCAACCGGCAGATAAATTAACGTGTGCACACCATAGTAAGCCAGTATTAAAGCAACAATCACAATCACCAGCATGATCAGTAAGGAAGCCTGCAGCATGTCCGCACTTGGCTGAGTGACTTCATCAGCCCATTCATAGGTGACGACAGACCAGGGCTGACCTGACAACTGACTTTTCACCGCCTGCGCTTCCCGTCCTCCGACCTGATAAGACAACACCGCATTTGCCGTGCTGAAGCGGCTGTAATCCGGCCGGACCTGATGAATATTCTGACCAATCAATTTATTTGAAGGCGCAGAAACAATATAGCCGGACTGATCAAACACAAACACCTGATTTCCGGGAGTCAGCCCTGTAATAAAGTCACTGAACATTGAGACTTTCAGGGTAATCGCCACAACAGCGACCGGCTGCCCGTGCTTCATCACTGGTGTTGCCAGCGCAAAAACATCTTCTTTTTCGCCTTCACCAAAATAAGCTTTCGTAATGATGTTTTTTTCGCCGGCAAAGGCCCGGATATACCACTCTTTGCGCAGCTTTTGCGCATTAAAACCCGGATAAAAGCGTCCGTTTTCAAACGAGCGACCATCTTTGAGTGCAACAAACGCCGCCTGAATATGAGGATTAGTCGCTTTTAATGCACGCAGCGCTTGGTTTACAGCATCCGTGTCACTAAACTCATGATCCTCGTTGACTTCCACAACAAAAGTATGCAGTGCGGCAAAATAGCCTTGTAACTTTTCCTGTAGCGAAGCCGCGATCAGGGCGGCTTTCATCTGTTGGTTGTGAACTGATTCCTCACGATTAAAGGTATTAAACTGATGATATCCATTCCAGGTCAATACACCTGAAATCGTTAATATTAAACACAGGGTGGCAAGCAATACTTTATTTTTTAATGTTGAAAACATGACCGGACTTCCGTTACTCACTTAACTTCTGAACCGCCTGAATAAAGTGAATATGTATAATTCCGTTTATTCAGGCATTGTTATTTTATTTAATCATATGTATATCACTCTGGTATATCGATAAACAGAACACCGAGATTTATTTAAATTACTTATATTCAAAGAAATTACAATATAAATTACTGACTCATTAAAAATTAATAGTTTTATAACCAGAAATATTGGAATCAATATAACAAAATGATGTAACAAGCAGAAAAAAACACAATCCGGATCACACATATACATGAGATATCCCTGAATTCAGGAGTCAGTGCTTCGCCACAAGGAAAACTCAGAAAAGAGCCGGATATAAAATAAGATCCGATCATACCTGACAGCATGCTATTTAATTTGAGATAAATATGACAGGTAAAATAACTGACAATCACCACATTTAATTTATTTTACTCAAAAAATAAATTAAATGTGGTGGTCAAACAATAAAAATATCAATTATCAATTTAATATATCTTAATTATTATATTTATAAATATATTCTGACTATATCTGGTTCTTAAGAAATAAAATCATACAATGAAACCGGTTCAATCGAACATATTTTCCCGAAAATCAGATCATATAGAGACATGATTAAATATATACAAATAATCATTGAATATACTCAAGTAAGCTCAGGATGCCGGATTCAGATCACCCGGAATTATCTTGCCCTGCGATATGCCTCCAGAGAGGGCTCCGCACAATCCATCGTATCAATGTACAGGTTACGCTCCCGCCACATCACTTCCATATCATAAAGACAAAATGAATACTGCGTCGGGTCTGTGTGCCATACCCCATCCCGCTCAACAGAAACCGAAGTAAATAATTCATTATCATTGTCCCACCAGCTCAGTACCAGATAATGCAGATTTCCGGCTCCCCGGTGAAAAATGACAAAAGCGGCGGTATGTTCCCAGTCTTGATCAAGTGATTGTTTCACCACCGCTAACTGCTGGTGAAATGGTTGAAAAACAACCGGCTGCCCATCCGCTGCTATGGTATATATTTTGATACCATCAGGGTCCAGCCACTCCTCAAGACCATTCACTTTACGGGGTCTGTACATATTTTCCTCCCTGAACACTGCATCTTTCAAATGATTTACATTAACATGCATAACCGCCACCTGATGTGCTCTTCCACCAGTTTTTACCCGGTCTGGGTTGTTCATTTCATCAAAAAACTGCGAAAAATCAAACTATCACACAAAACAAAACGAACACAACCTCAGTCAAAAATGCACGCACAAATAAACCCGCCAGCGGCTGACATCTGTGCATATCATCCAAGATGAAATATCCCGTCAAAATTTCTCCCTCTGTGAAAAAACAAACTAATATTTATGGTATTGCAATAAAACCAATTGAATAACATTAAAAAGGATTATCACCATGAACAGCCCCGCTGTCACCGAAAAAAAACAAACGCTTATAATCAATAAAGATGCCACCCATTATGATCGGAAATATTATGATGTTGAGCTGCTCACCGGGGAAGAAACCTCATTTTGTCTCGACATAGGACAAATGGTCACCGAAGGCGAGATTATCGTGCTCTCACCCAATAAAGAGAAGAAAAGTGGCTCAAAGATTCACCGGTTTAAAAATGCAGGCGAACTGTTTGCTTCAGAAATGAAACAGGTTAAAGCCTTGATTGTCGCCGGTGTTGGTAGTTCTTTGCTTGGGACTGCTGCATTAGCCAGAAGCGTTGCCAATGTCTACGACATAGATGTTGCCGGTATCGTTTCAGGCCATGGCACAAAAGATTTAACCGATGAAGCGCTCGAGGGCTGGTTCTTCAACCGCACGTGGGATGTGAGTCAGCAATATCTGCGGTTAATGAACGACAATATGAATACTCTGTCCAAATTTACCCCGTTCCCCTGGTACTTTAACCCGTTAGAAGTACCGCTGGAATGGCTTGAAGCCGCCACCAAAGATGTCCGGAGTACGATTGAAGTGCTGGAAAATCCTGCATCTGAAGTTGAGCTTATTCTGGGGCACAGTAAAGGCAGTTTAGTGATTGATCGTGCTTTGGAATTCATTGCACAAAAATATGAGTCACACGCATTGTTTGAGAAACTGAATGTTGTCAGTATCGCAACTGTACTGAATTTCCCACTGAAATTTAAAAATATTTTCCAGTTTTTGGGCGAATTTGATGCATTGGGAGAAAAAAATTCACGCCATTTAGTTGAATTTGAAATGGTCACTGGTGCAGAGCATTCATTGCGTTCGGGCAGTGCGCTGTCACTGGATCGGTTACTCCCCGGACATGCTCAGTTGAAAAACATCTTTTCAACGCCCAAAACACCTATCGCCAAAAAAACTCAGCCCGAAAAAAGTGCGCCAGCAGCAAAAGCGGAACAGCCTGTCAAATCAGCTCCGGCAGCTAAAGCGGAAGAGCCAGTAAAACCAGTTCCGGCAGTAAAAGCCGAACAGCCCGTCAAAACCGCACCAGCAGCAAAAGCGGAACAGCCTGTCAAATCAGCTCCGGCAGCTAAAACTGAAGAACCAGTAAAACCAGCTCCGGCAGTAAAAGCCGACCAACCGGTCAAAACCGCACCAGCAGCAAAAGCGGAACAACCCGCCAAACCATCTCCGGCGGCGAAGAAAGCCGAACAGCCGATCAAAGCTGATGCAGAAACAAAAAGCACCCAGCCGGTGAAGAGCAGCCCGGCAGCTAAAAAAGCACCGGCAAAAAGAAGACCGGCCGCGAAAAAAACACAGCCACCGAAAAGTACACCAGCAACAAAAGGGACAAAATCATAGTCCCTGTCCTGTCCGTCCCTTTCCATCATGGAAAGGGATTGGATTGTCCGGGCATATATACTCACCTGCGGTTATATAACTGATCGTTCTAAATAAATTCCCGGACAGGGATGTTTTCTGCCAGCTTCGCCCTCATATCTATACTCACATCAGCCAACCTACACAAGGATTCAGCATGACAAATCAATATATTCCACCCAAAGTCTGGACCATGAGCGAAGAAAACGGAGGCCAGTGGGCCAGCATCAACCGTCCCGATTCGGGTGCCAGACACGAACAGGAACTCCCCGTCGGTCAGCATCCGATTCAGCTCTATTCGATGGGCACACCAAACGGCCAGAAAGTCACCATTATGCTGGAAGAATTACTGGCACTTGGCGTCAAAGAAGCGGAATACGATGCATTCCTGATCAAAATTGGTGATGGCGACCAGTTTGGCTCCGGTTTTGTTTCAGTGAATCCAAACTCAAAAATACCTGCGATGGTGGATCGTTCCGGTGAAACACCAGTCAATGTCTTCGAGTCTGGTAACATTTTGTTTTATCTGGCCGAAAAATTTGGGCACTTTTTGCCAACAGAAACAGCAGCACGCGCAGAAGTGATGAACTGGCTGTTCTGGCTGCAAGGCTCGGCGCCTTTCCTTGGCGGTGGTTTCGGACATTTCTTTGCGTACGCACCGGAAAAGTTTGAATATCCGATTAACCGTTTTGCAATGGAAACCAAACGTCAGCTGGATGTGCTGGATAAACAGCTGGCAAAACATACCTTTATTGCCGGTGAATCCCTCAGCATTGCGGATATCGCTATCTGGCCATGGTATGGCAATCTGGCACTGGATAATTCTTATGCAGATGCGGGTGAATTCCTGGATGTGCAAAGTTACAAAAACCTGCAACGCTGGGCACAAATGATGGCAGAGCGCCCTGCGGTTCAGCGCGGGAAAATCATCAACCGCACAATGGGCGATATTTCGGTAGAAGAACGCCACAGTGCGGCGGATATTGATGCGGCATTGAATCAACAATCATAACATCAGCCTGATAAAACCGGCCGGACATCCCTCCCGGCCGGATGATTATTGATATCTATAATTACCAACGAATACAGCCATTTCAGATGCATGTTTCTTTTCATATTTATAATCATAAAGAATCATAAATGACTTATATTTATCAGGTTCAAAATCAGATAAATCCATCAATAAGTCATCAATAAAATTATCTTCGTGTGATACGCCACTAAAAAGTTCTTCAAAGCTTTTCGCATCTTCTTCAAGATCAAACTCTCTGGCGTCAAGATATTTCACATCATACGGAACAGCGTGTGATTATTTAAACATCCCGATAAGTACTGAGATCTGGCCGCGTTCCGGCGGCGAATCAGAGAAAGGCTTTACCACTGTATCCGGGAATATGGCTGGCTGCTGGCAAGGCAGTGCTTTGAGGCATACTTCTGATAGATCTGATGACATATTTCAAGAAACCGGCCTTCTTCTTTCATCTGATGCAGGGCTTGCTCAATCTTCGGGATCAATGCCTGATGAGATTGATGGACATACATATAGAGTGGCACCGTCTGCACCACAGACGCCTCAACCAGCCGATCATTCATTTTTTCTTTCTCCAGATAATCTCCCCGGGTATGAATAAACAGGTCGGTTCTTCCGTACAACACTTTCAGTAATCCCTGCCGGACTGATTTGGCCTGACTCAACAGTACCGGGCTGATCTTATCGTGCAGCATCCGTTCCGAAAACAAAATGCCCCGCAGGTATCCAATCCGGTAATTTCCCTTCACCAGCGCGTCCCAGCCATCTTCAGATATCATCTGATCTGACTTCCGGGCATAAGCCACAAAAATAACCTGAGCCACAGGGAAATCAACGCGACGCATATGCGTATGAATCTTACCGTATGATGCAATTCTTGCAGCTTCACCATCAATTTTGCCACTGTTGGCCTGCATGGAAGCCCGCTTCATCGGCAGAGACTCTATTTCCACGGCAATCCCCAAACGCCGGAACAAATCCTGATACAAACGTGTCATCATGTCACTCTGACGGGTATCTGGTGCCTCAAACATGGAGAGCCGGAATTTGTGCTCCTTTTCAGGTGTGGCCTGATGAGCGGTGCCCTCCGGGCTGAACAGCAATAAAATCAGAAATGAGACAGATAACCGACAAGTATTAAACATAGCTCAATAAAAACTCATTCATAAAAATCATGTCTTAAAATATAGTCGAATCAGACAAATCTTAAAGGCGCAGCTTTACCACATTAATGAGGAAAATGTCCCTTTGATCTCACAGTGCTTTGCCGTGTTATCCGGATACACCGCCGCACATATTTCCGTTAAACGACCCCGCTTCTTCATTTTGATTAAAGCATGTTCAAGCTGAGGAATCAGTGACGCATGCTTTTTATGGACATGCAGAAACAAAGGCACCTCATCAAGAACGGAAACCACTTTGATATTGTTCATCACATCATCTTTTGCGGTCAACATATCCAGAGTATAGACAAATAGATCTGTCCGGCCATGCAACATTTTTTTAATCCCCTGAACGGCTGTTTTGGACTCATCGAGACGCTCTCCCGGAACGTGAGATTTAAGCCTTTGCTCTGAGTAAACAATCCCACGCCGGTAACCGATACGAAAATCAGACACAAAAAGACTGTCCCAGCCATCTTTCAGACCAAAATCTGTTTGTCTGTCGCCAAACGTGACAAAAGTGACCTGAACAACCGGCACATTGACTAGTCGCAGATTCGGGTGTGACTCACTATAAGAAGCAACCCGCACCGCCTCACCATCAATAATTCCTTCAGCGGATTCAGCGGAAGCACGCTTCATCGGAATGGCACGTAATTTAATTTCAATTCCCAGACCAGCAAACAATTCGCTGTATATCAGTTTTAACAACTGATTCTGTTGTTCAGTTGCCCCGGTGTATATTGAAATAATAAAAGGCTGCTGATTTTTTTCCGCAGCCTGTACGCCGGTTACAAAAACCGTCAGTAATGCTAACCACAGCAAGAGAGACCGGCCAGTATTAAGCATCGTTTCATTTCCTGAATCATGTCGCCTTTTACTTAATATAGTTCAGTTCACCTCATTTTACTGTGCAACACAGGTATATGCCCAAACCACCGAAGCTAAATACCAGTTCCTAAATATGCGCCACTTTTGGCAACGAGGCAGGTATCGATAAGCAGACCTTCCGCGCCAGGGAAGGCGCGGCAGAGCCCCAAGGATGGGTTTATGCGTGTCTGTGTTCGATATCTGCCTGAGTGACCTATAATTAGGAAGAGGTATTTAGGCTATCAACATCGCAAGCGGCGTGCTCAGGATGATTGTTAAAGCCGTTCTCTGATACCAAATCAACAGGATATGACTCAGTTTCAGCGGGATGTCGGTCGACAAAATGCAGGGAATGGAAGCCGAGAAAAAAAGAATCGATGAAATGGAAACCTGACCGACGACAAACTTCGTCACAAATGTACTTTTGGCCACAAGCAATGCAGGCAGAAACATCTCAGCCAGCCCCGTCGCAGCAGCTTTGGCAACCAACACCGGTTCTTCATGACCACTCAACCAGGTAAAAGGCCAGAACAGAACCCCAATCCAGTCAAACAGCGGGGTATATTTTGCCAGCAACAACCCCAGTAATCCAACCGACATGATCGAAGGCAAAATCCCCATCGTCATCAGAATGCTGTCTTTCAGATTCGAGAGGATACTGGTGCTCAGCGGCTGTGAATTTGCTGCCACATGTATACCTTCCTTCCAGGCGGTTCGCAGTCTCGAAGCCTGAGCAATCCTTTGCTCTTCAGCCACTTTATGATCATCCATCTGCCGCAGGGGTGGCAGACGAACACTCAGAGCGGTGACCACAAAGGTCAGAATCAGGGTACTCCAGAAAAAAAGATTCCAGATCGACATCAGCCCCAGGGTTTTTGCCACTATCACCATAAAAGTTGCCGATACTGTTGAAAAGCCGGTGGCGATAATGGCTGCTTCTTTGGCCGAATATTGTCCGTTTTGATAAACCTTGTTGGTAATCAGCAGCCCGATTGAATAACTGCCAACAAATGAAGCTACCGCATCAATCGCTGATTTTCCCGGCGTTCTGAATAATGGCTTCATCACCGGCTGAAGCAGCACGCCAGTCAGCTCAAGCAGGCCATAGCCGATCAAAAAAGCCAGAAAAAACGCCCCCAGCGGGACAATCAGTCCAACCGGAATTACCAGTTTTCCAAACAGGAACGGCAGCATATCTTTTTCAAACAATACAGCCGGTCCCACCGAAAAAAACGCCATCAGTGTGACCGGAATCCCTGTCACCTTCAATGCAGACAACACCATTTGCGTCCTGCTGCTGCGCCACTGCCCTGTGACAAACGGATAAGCCGCACCGGCGATAATTAATACCAATGTATAGATACGGACGGTATCTGAAAGCATGGTTCGCAAGCATGAAACCAAGTGATCGAGCAAGATGGTCGACTGACCAAAAAGCTCAACCGGAATAAAAAAGAAGAAAATGCCGGTCGCGCTGAACAGAATCAGTTTCAGCGCTGCAACCCATGTTGATTTTTTTGCGATCGGTACCGTGATCTCCATCTCTGCCTTCCCTTGCTGATGTTTCTGTAAGCAGAAAAGCAATCATTGTGCCGATGTGTATACCCATCTATACAACTCTTTTTTCACCGGATCACCCGCGCCTCCATCCTGTCACCGGGTCGCTGCCAGCAGGCCGCATTCCCCTCACTTCCGATCATCGTCATACCGGCTGAAACGGCCTGTTCAGGTTCACAAAAATATGAAAGATAATCATACGAGTTGCACAAAAACCGGGCACAAAGCAACAAGCGGGCACCAGAATGAAGCAAATACATCATACCAAACCAGACGCAACCGCCACGCGAATGCCTGACAGTGACCGCCCTGCCGTCCGGCGCAACGGATTTATGCCTCACTCAATGAAGACGCTTTAGTGGCTGTTTCCGCCTGACTTCAGGCCAGACATCGCGACGAACAAACCTCTGCCACAGGCAGAGGTTTGGTTATCAGGATCAGCATATTTCCCAAACCAGCGCTAATTTCCCAAACCAGCGCTATTGACAAACAGCGCTGCACATTCAGAAAAATCTGCCGGAAGGGGGTTACTGCGGGCCGGTTCCGGATGTCAGTCTGGCCGGTAAATCAGCCGCTTTATCCATCTTATAAGGGTACATGGAAATATCACGGAAAACGCTGTCACCACTATCTGCCCCTGTGGATGTACTGGTACCGGAGTAAACATTGGTTGATTTACGCGCATCAATCGCCCCACCGTTATTCCAGTGCGGACGTTTCACGTTTTTATAATAATTTCCTTCAACCAGTGCTTCGGCACCACTGTTGACGTTTGTTGCAAAGTAAGTAATCCCTTTCCAGTAATTATTATATAAATGCGCACGGGTGCCCTGCTTATCCAGTTTCGGATTCCGGCCGCCGCCCTGATCAAAAAAGTTGTGGTGATACGTCACCTGTGAATCATTGGCAAACATCACATAGCTGTGATGGTTATCGCACGAAGCGGTGTTATAACCATTGAAGTGATTCCAGCTGAATGTGACATTTTTCGACCCGTACATATCAACATAACCATCACTGATCTGGCTGAAGCCCATATGATCAATCCAGAGGTGTTTCACATTCTTCACTGAAATACCGTCAGAAGCTTCCACCAGCCCAGGGTTAATATCCGTAATGGTAAAATTGCGGAAAATCAGATTAGACTTCCCATCGACATTAAAAGATCCACCACGAACCGTCGATTTCGGCCCGAGTCCCACAATGGTCTTGTTAGAAGCGACATTCAGGCGCGTTTCGTTGCGGTATTTAGTGACGGTACTGTTATTCGATGACCCCAGATCACGACAGGACTGATTCGTCGTTGGAATCCGGTACGTATACTTGTTTTTCCCGGAACACTTGACTTTGCAAGCCTGCTGTTTGCGGTTGGCTGTGCGACAATCGAGCGTTTTATCAGGAATCTGAATAATCAGCGGTTCAGACTTATTCAGTGCCGATTTCAGCTCACCACAGCTGTTCACTGTCACCGTTTTACCGCCTTTTCCGCCAGTGGTACCGCCATTCTGACCGGCAAAACCATCAGCTTTATCGCTGCGCGGCTGACCGCCGGTGGAACCGCCCGACGAACCGCCGTCAACAGATTCAAATCGGAATAACTGATTATCTTTATTTGTCAGTGTTCCCTGACGAATCGCAGCACCGGATTTGGTGCTGCGGCCCCATACATCCATGGCCTTGCCGCTGTGTTTTGAAATGATGGTATAATAACCATTTCCCCGGTCATTCAGCTTCCATAACTGATTATCGTTCCCCCTGAACGTATACTGAATGATGTCAGCCCCGGAAGCCGTACTATGCGCCTTCACATCCAGTGCTTTCCCGCTATTGGCCGAACGGAGTGAATAATAGCCGTCGCCTTCATACATCAGGTCAAATTGTTGCCACTTGCTGCCACTGTAACCCCACTGCTGAAGCTTCGCGCCATTCTCTTTACTGCCTGCTGTAATATCAAATGCCCGTCCGCTGTGTTTGGCATAAATCACATACCGGCCTTCCGGCAGATCAGCCGCCCAGACCTGACCTATCACGCCCAGCAGTAACATACCGGGAATAATTTTTTTTAGGATCATATCGTGTACCTTTTGTTTTCATTCACCAAAAAATTTGTTTCAGTTTTTTAAAGTTCGCATTAGTTCAATAAAAATGGTCACAATATCCATTGCTCACACCAATGAACGATTGTCCCAAATTCAGGTATACACGATGATGAATATAATTATATTGAATATGTTTTACACCAGAATCATGTTCTCAATTTGACTTTTCTCTGTGGTATCAGCTTCTCAGGTTGACACAATTTAACAGTAAGACGATTGATTTCTGATTCAGACAGAATTCACATTCAGAAAAATGCGTTCAAAGCCAGTTCTGGCAACACCTCAGCCTGTTTCATGATCTGCAACGTAACGTTCGGCAAAAAGAAATTTGAAAAACAAATAGGAAGCATTATCATTTACAGTTATCTTATTGAATTCTGAAATAACCCGGAGATTATCTGGCTATGCTTTCTTTCCGTCACACCCTCATTCACAGCATGATGGCCCTGAGTGTTTGTTTTTCATCTCTCGCTCTTGCTGATGTTACGGTCAATACCAAATACGGGCAGGTCACTGTTCCGGATCATCCGCAAAAAATCGTGACCCTCTATGAGGGCGCACTGGATACCATGACAGCCGTTCAGGTGAAGGTTGCCGGAAGTATTACCACCCGCGGCGGAGAGGGAGTGGCAGACTATATTGCGGATAAAGCAGGCAATGTGGCGATTGTTGCTACCGGCAGAGAAACCAATATTGAAGCCGTGCTGGCGCAGCGTCCTGATGTGATTATGGCACCTTATTACCTGTCTGAATCACAATATAAAATCTTGTCTAAAATCGCACCGACACTGGTCCCGGATTTCGACAGAACCAGCCCGGATTTATGGGAAAAAGAAGCCCGCTTTTATGCAGGTGCTGTTGGCAAAACCCCACAAATCAATCAAGTCCTGACAGCGATACATCAGCAGGAAACTGAGCTTAAACAAGCTATTGAAGCAAAAATCCCCTCAGATCAGCGCACCACAATTGTGGCCCGCTGGATGCCACAAGGGCCCATCATTATGGCCGATTACCTGTTTGCCGGCACGCTGCTGAAAGCTGTGGGCCTGCATCCTTCCGATGCGGGACTCCTCAAAAAAGGCCGGCCACATTCCAGCCCGCTCAGCCTTGAAAATCTGTCTGCAATTGATGCAGACCGGCTGTTTCTGGTCACGCTCAACAATGATGGTAAAAGTGCGCTGGATGCCGCCAAATCATCGCCCGCATTTTCACGTCTGAATGTCGTGAAAAATAACCGGGTGACCCTTGCTGACGGCCAGGTCTGGAGCAGTGCGACCGGCCCGGTAGCGGCTCAGGTCATTCTTCGCGATATTCACGCAGCCGTGCTGGGTCAGACGCACTGATGCCACGGCATTCACGCCTGTGGTTCACCGCCCCGGCACAGCGCTCTGTCAGCCTGTGTCTGATGTTATGCAGCCTCGTCAGTTTGATATTCATTCTTTTGTCGCTGCTGATCGGGGCCGGTGACGTCACCATACAAGAAGCATGGCAGGCCATACTTGGGCATGGTACCGAAGAAGCGGAGTTTGTTCTGACACAGCTGCGCCTGCCCAGAACACTGACCGGGATTTATGTCGGTATCGCTCTGGGTGTTTCCGGTGCCCTGATGCAGGCACTGGCACGAAATCCACTTGCAGAACCTGGGTTACTGGGCGTCAGTGCCGGGGCTTCTTTCGCTATTGCGGTTGCGCTGATTTCCGGGGCCAGTGTCGCGACCATGATGATCGGCGTCGCACAGGCTGGTGCGCTGGCCGGATGTTTCTTTGTCATGGCTGCTGCCCGGATGCAGGGACAATTTAAAGACCCGGTCCGGCTGGTCCTTGCCGGTGCAGCCCTGTCTGGTTTGCTCTCCGCACTCACCTCGATCCTGCTGCTGTTTGATCAGCGGGCTGCCGATGAAATCCGTTTCTGGGTGACTGGCAGTATTGCCGGGCGATCACCGGACACACTGCTGTTGGTTCTGCCTTACGGCTTGATAGCGCTGGCACTGACCGCTTATGTCGCCAGACCACTGGCTTCCATGGCACTGGGTGAAAAAGTCGCTCTCGGCCTCGGGCACAATCCGAAACTGATCCGGTTCTGGATTATTCTGGCCGTCGCCCTGCTGGTTGGTTCGGCCACAGCGATTGCAGGCCCGCTGGTGTTTATTGGTCTGGTGGTCCCCTTTCTTGCCAGAGCGATTGTCGGTCCGGATATCCGGCGCACGTTACTGCTCTGTCTGCCTGCCGGCCCGGCTTTGCTGCTGTGCGCAGATATCCTGACCCGGCTGATCGCCCGCCCGGCTGAAATGCCTCTTGGCGTCCTGACGGCTATTGTCGGCGCGCCGGTTTTACTGATGATTGTCCGGGCAAAGCGTCTGCCCACGTTATCTTAGTGTGCTTTCCCCTGATGAAAAAAACATCCCCTATAAAAAGAGCGTCCCTCATGAAAAGAGCGTCCTTCATAAAACGAATCGTGAATGATGCCATGACTTTGTCACCTCCCGGCACGGAACCGGGTCTGCTTTGTCTGGGTACATCACATTTCAATCTGGTCACAGAGCGGTCTGCTATTGTCCGTAATCTGATTCTGATTGTGGTGCTGATGTTGTGCTGTTTGCTGTCGCTCTCTACCGGCACCTTGTATGTTTCTCCTCTGACCGTGATGAAAACCCTGCTCGGACAGGGCGATGCCATGACACAATTCCTGATTTTTGATTTACGCCTGAACCGGATTCTGGCTGGCGTTTATACGGGTGCAGCCTTTTCTCTGGCGGGATGTTTAATGCAAACTGTTGCGCGCAACCGGCTTGCAACACCGGGAATTATTGGCCTGGATAATGCAGCAATGGCTTTTGCCGTTGCCTCCGTAACCGGTGTCGGTTTTGGTCTGGCACCGTCAGCGATGGCGCTGACCGGCGCAGCAACCGCCACTGCACTGGCATTCGCTATCGGCGGGGGCAGCGGCACACGCGGCTACCGCTTTATTGTGGCCGGAATGGCCATCGGAGCCGTTTCCGGTGCGGTGTCCCAGCTCTTACTGTCGATGGTTCATATTGATACAGCCAATGCCGCTTATCCGTGGACAGTCGGCAGCCTGTCCGGCAGACCCGAAGAGCAGATTCCGCAGATCGGCCTCATCACCGTCGCCGGTCTGATTCTGAGCATCATATGGACCCGCTATTTCAGGCTGCTGAGCTTTTCCGATGCCGTCATCATCACGCTGGGCCATTCCCCTCAGCGGATTCGTCTGCTGGCCGTACTTATCGCGGTCACTCTGACTGGTTTTGCCGTTTCGCTTGCCGGGCCTGTAGGCATGGTCGCACTGGCAGGACCGGAGATGGCCCGCTCTCTGGCCAGACATAAAGGTTTACCTGTCATGTCATCGGTCCTCTGTGGCGGGATTTTGATGGTCCTCGCTGACCTTGCCGGACGAACGATTCTTTCCCCGGTCGAACTGCCCGTCGGTATCGTCACCGCGGTCACCGGCGGTCCTTACCTGATCTGGATTTTGATACGACAACCACGGCGGAGCGCCTTATGAAAACACTGCAATCCTGCGAACTTTCTACCCAAAACCTGCAACTCAGCCATGGGTCCCGCGTCATTGTTCACGGGCTGGATGTCCGCTTTCCACCGGGGAAAGTGACCGCAATTGTCGGTCCGAACGGCTGTGGTAAATCGACCCTGCTCAACGGGCTCGCCAGAGTGCATCAGCCTCAGCAAGGCACCGTCTGTATCGACGGAACAGATATTCATACCCTGCCCTCACGTCAGGTTGCGCTCAAGCTGGCTCTGTTGCCACAAGAGACCCTCGCCCCCGATGGGATTACCGTGCGCGAACTTATCCGCTTTGGCCGTCATCCGCATCAAAAGCTGCTGCGTCAATCCCATCAGAGTGACAGTCGCGCGATTCAGCAGGCGCTTCAGGCAGCAAATTTAGAAGATTTAGCCGATCGGCTGCTCGATACCCTGTCCGGCGGCCAGCGTCAGCGCGCATGGATCGCCATGTGTATCGCTCAGGAAACCCCGCTGCTACTTTTGGATGAGCCAACTTCAGCACTGGATTTAGGACATCAGATTGAAGTCTTTGAGCTGATCCGGACACTGGCAGAGCAAGGCAAGAGTGTCATCATGGTGGTACATGATATCGCTATGGCTGCCCGCTATTCCGATCACCTGGTCGCCATGAAAGATGGCCAGATTGTTGCAAAAGGCAGCCCGGCGGAGGTCATCACCGGGCCGCTGCTGCAATCACTGTATGGGATTCATTGTGAACTGGTTCAGGATCCGGGGACCGGCACGCCGGTGCTGGTGAATATTCAGCGCAATCAACCGGAGGTGGTGTAGCTCACTCCTGGTTTGAACAGACGTCGTGTCTGTTCATCCTTGGATTGTTCGTTGATTTGAGATGTTTTATACGACGACGAATTGTTCCCACGCTCCTGCGTGGGAATACATACCAGACTCGATACAATCAAAGCGATGTAAGGGATCACATCATCGGAAGCTTTTCGCTTCAGTGGCCTGTTTGGTGCGCTGTTGGATTCATCGATCCAAGCGGCTTTGGGTGCCTGCGCCCCAGACGGTTTTTGAAAGACCAAAAACCGCCGAAAAAGTCTTTCTATCTTTGGCTTAAACGCACGCGGGACAGGACCAATTTTTATCGCCATCCGTGGCGAGAAAAATTTTGAACAGACGTCATGTCTGTTCATCCTTTGATTGTTCGTTGATTTGAGATGTTTTATACAGCGATGAATTGTTCCCACGCTCCCGCGTGGGAATACATACCAGACTCGATACAATCACAATGCTGTAAGGGAATCACATTACAGGAAGCTTTCCGCTTCAGTGGCCTGTTTGGTGCGCTATTGGATTCATCGATCCAAGCGGCTTTGGGTGCCTGCGCCCCAGACGGTTTTTGAAAGACCAAAAACCGCGATCGATCACTCTCCGGAAGTGTACTGCCCGATTAACTCTCTTACTTCTGGAACAATGCCAACAAATATCTGAAGTACTTCCCGGACAGAACGAACGCCGTCCTTTTTTGCATCCGGATCAGCCCCAAAATCAAGTAGCAGTTTCACCATGTCATAGGCCAATGGATTTCCCTGCAATGCCATTTTCAGCGCATCCACTCCCTCTATATTCCAGTGTCCTATCAGCCGATCAGCCCCGTTCGTCAGTAACAAACGCATTCCGGCCAGATTTTTTTGCCGGACAGCATAAATCAGTGGCGTATTTCCATAACTGTCAATGGCATTTACATCTAAACCCTGTTCGATCAGAAACTGAACTGATGCTGGTGAGCTTCTGTCTTCAGGCTCAGCTGAAAGTGATGTAAACATTTTATGTAAATAAGTCCACTGCTCTGATTCTGTAACCCGGTGAATATCAGCTCCGCTTTGAGTTAATTCCCCAACCTGCGCCAAATCCCCCAATTTAAGAGCTTTAAAAAGCTTATATTCCGGCCGTTCTGTGTATTTCACTGTTATTGCCTCTTTTCTAAAAATTTAATCATTTGGTCAATGATATCATCTAAGTCATCAGTGCCCGGTTTCTCATCTTTATGGCTTAGATTCCGCTTTGCATCTTGAATCTGAAAATATTCCGGATGTCCATTGATGAAATCATTTAACTCAGCCTGACTCATTTCCAGTTCATCGGCAGCTTTCAATATACGCCGGTTCTCATGACCGAATTTATGGCCGTAGTGCCAGTCTGATAACACATTACCCTGTTCATCCGTAAAGTTGCCATCTTCATCTTTCAAGCCTCTATCTTCCGCCTGAGCCTGAATATCCCGTTTGGTTTTCGCCCGGAGGCCGGGCCGATCCAGCGACGGCTTTGATTCGGTACCTGGCCCAAACTGACCATTAGGCTGTCTGAGCTGCTGATACACCACATAAAGCGGCTTCAGCCCCGTCTCAGCCGGGAAGACCAGAATATAATCACTCAGTTCTGACTCTGCAATTGGAGTGATATATGTATTGTCGGATTCTCTGCCCTGCCCGGCCTGTGGATGAATCCAGATATCGTGGGTTTCCAGATCTGGAACTGGATTGACCAGAATCGGTTGACCGCCAAAATCGCCGGTGATCGGGATCCATTCAATCGTCAAACCTTCTTCAAGCGTCACTTCGAACTTGTCGCCATTTTGTGTCACTGTGCGCCTGGGAATCGCATCACCATCCACATGATAACCGTAGAGGTGGCCGGACTCGTCAACCCGTAAACGGATATTGGTTTCAACCATGTCACGCTGACGAATGTCATCTTCACTGTAAAGCGTGCCGTCGCCCATTTGAGTTGGGGCAAATGCGGCCAGTATGCCGGCCCGGCCAATGATTTTCATCGCCATACCGGGAAGCTCTGCCAGTGCCTGACCGGCGACTCTGGATAACATCAGCTCATCACTTCCCTGTGCAATGGCTGCCGCGTAAGCACCATACTGACCGAGAGAAGATAAAGATTCACACTGTGTTCCAGTCTCGCAGGTGCCAGCCGGAACCTGAGCGGATTTGGCAAAGATTTGTGGAACCGTTTTTTCTTCCGGTTGCTCTTCCGTTTGTTCTTCTTCGGCTTGTTTAGAGGCTGCTTTTTCTGCGGCTTCACGGGCCAGCACTGTCGCGAATGCCTGATCAGATTCAAGCAGGTTCTGTTTTCTCTGTTTGGCAAGCTTTTCTCTCACCGTCAGTGGCCTTGCTTCCGGTGCGGGTTATGAATTGTTCCCACGCTCCCGCGTGGGAATACATACCAAACTCAACACAATCACAGCGATGTAAGAGGTCACATCATCGGAAGTTTTCTGCTTCTGTGACCTGTTTGGTGCGCTATTGGATTCATCGATCCAAGCGGCTTTGGATGCCTGCGCCCCAGACGGTTTTTGAAAGACCAAAAACCGCCGAAAAAGTCTTTTTATCTTTGGCTTAAATGCGCGCGGGACAGGACCAATTTTTATCGCCATCCGTGGCGAGAAAAATTTTGAACAGACATCGTGTCTGTTCATCCTTTGGTTGTTCGTTGATTTGAGATGTATTATACGGCGACGAATTGTTCCCACGCTCCTGCGTGGGAATACATACCAGACTCGATACAATCACAGCGATGTAAGGAATCACATCATCGGAAGCTTTTCGCTTCTGTGACCTGTTTGGTGCGCTGTTGGATTCATCGATCCAAGCAGCTTTGGGTGTCCGCGCCCCAGACGGTTTTTGAAAGACCAAAAACCGCCGAAAAAGTCTTTTTATCTTTGGCTTAAACCCGCGCCGGACAGGACCAATTTTTATCGCCATCCGTGGCGAGAAAAATTTTGAACAGACATCGTGTCTGTTCATCCTTTGATTGTTCGTTGATTTGAGATGTTTTATACGACGACGAATTGTTCCCACGCTCCCGCGTGGGAATACATACCAACAACTACACCGCTACAGCAATGTCACCGGCGGCCTGACGCATATGCTGCAAAAAAGCCTGAATCCGTTTGGGTAACTGCCCGTAAGGATAGATCAGGTATAAAGGTAGCGGCGGCAGTGTCCACTCCGGCAGTACCCGGATTAAATCGCCCGGATGATGCTGCTCTCTCCGGCTTGCCATATAATCCGGCAGAATCCCGATACCATGACCCGATACAATCGCTTCCATCTGCATACCAATCTGATCCGATAGTATCCGGGAGCCGGGTAACTGAACAATCTGAGTCCCTTGCTGCGGATGAGACAGTTTGAGGGCACCTTCCGGATGGTATAAATGGTGCAGATTCACCCAGGGCTGACGCTCCAGTTCGGCAACACAGTCCGGGATACCCCGCTGCTGCTTAAATCGACCGGAGGCATATAAACCGCAGGAAACATATCCCGCCAGCTCGGTTTTCATTCCGAAATCACTGACTGCACCCAACCAAATCATCACATCTGACGGACTGTTCTGATCGAGAACCGATGCCGTATGCAGCCGGATACTGATCTCCGGGTGCTGCGCTGTAAAAGTCAGCATCTCGCCGGGAAACCATGAGCGGGCAAAACTGGAAAACACCGTCACATCAATTTCGCCGCAAACGGCATCCTGTAAATGTTCCAGCACTTTATGACTCTGTCTGGCGGTTTCCAGCAGCTTACGGGCGAAAGGATAAAAAGCTTTGCCGGCATCATTGGCCTGCATTTTATTGGAATGACGCAACAACAAAGGCTGACCAAGCACACCTTCCAGATGAGAGATCCGCCGGCTCAGGGTTGATTTTGAGACACCGAGCTGTCTGGCACTTTCCGTCAGGTTTTCAGTTTCCATCACCATGACAAAACTCTGAATATCATTTAAATCATACATCTTTCTTGATCAGCTCCGGGCTGCTATTGCAGAAACTGCAACGGGATGTTGCGAGAAATTTATTAAAAAATGATGATAATAATAAACGTTATCATTTGCAATCATTTAGGCCATGAATATGATGTTCAACCATCGCTTGCTATTTCCGGCCAGCAGAACCGCACTTCTGCTGGCATCATTACTGACTTTAAACGCCTGTGCACCCACGGCAGCAACCTCTGCGTCCACGCAACCCAAAACACCGGAAGCACTTGCCAGACAAGGGCTGGAAGCCGGGAAAAACTATCCGGGACTCAGTGATATCTGCGACCTGAATAAAACGCTGATCTTCGCCGGTCGCCATAACAAAAACAAGGAAAAGCGTACGCTCACCGCAGCTGAGCGCCAGCGCCGTTCTGCTGCATCCGTCGCCGAACCGACACAGGTATTTGATAACCTTTACTTTGTCGGGAACAAACGGGTCGCCAGCTGGGCCATTAAAACCTCTGAAGGGCTGATTTTGATCGATGCCATGAACAGTAACAATCAGGCAGAACATATTATTGTCGCCGGACTGAAAAAGCTCGGCCTCGATCCGAATGATATCAAATATCTGATTATTACCCATGCGCACGGTGATCATTACGGCGGCCAGGAATATCTGGTCAAACACTTTCATCCGCGGGTCGTCATGAGTGACAGAGACTGGCAGATGCTGGAAAAATCCGAAGGCCTGATTGCCAACCCTCGCTGGGGAAAAGCGCCTGTCCGTGATATCGCGGTGAACGATGGCGACATACTGACACTGGGCGACACCCGCATCGGTTTATATGTCACACCGGGCCACACCATGGGCACGCTCTCTCTGATCATCCCGCTAAAAGAGGGTCAGGACACACACATGGCGGCTTTATGGGGCGGCACCGGCCTGAACTTCGGCCCGGATGAAACCCGTCTCCGGATGTATTCTGACTCAGCCCGGCGCTTTCAGTCTGTCGCCGCCAAACAGTCTGTGGATGTTTTTCTGTCCAACCATCCACGTCGTGATAATGCGCTGGAACGGATAGCCCGGCTGAAAGCGCGTCAGCCCGGTGCGCCTCACCCGTTTACTGACCCTGATGCCCTGCAGGCATTTGAGCTGCTGCAGGATTGCAGTCTGGCACAGGCAGAGCAGGTTCATCAACGGCAGGCTGCCCGGAAAAATTCATCCGAATGATGTTTGTTTCAGTCATGTCTGTTTTAAGTATGTCTGTTTTAAGCATGTTCGTTTCAATCATATCCGTTTCAACCATATCCGTTTCAATCATAACGATTTCAACGGTTCTTTCCCGGCACCGGATACGCCGGGAAGATGATTATTTTCAACTGGAGACCCTTCAACCATGAACAAGGCTAACTGGTTCCTGATGTCTGCATCAGCGGTACTGATCACCCCAACCGGCTATGCAGAGGACCAAACCTTTGACACTGTTGTTGTCACCGCATCCGGCTATCAGCAGGAAAGCATTGACGCTCCGGCGTCTGTCAGCGTGATTTCACGCCAGGAAATTGAGAAAAGCGCTTACCGGAATATCGGTGAAATTCTTAAATCGGTGCCGGGTCTGACCCTGACCGGCAGTGCCACCGGCCAGAATATCAGCATCCGCGGTATGCCTTCTGACTATACGTTGATTTTAGTTGACGGACGGCCACAGGCATCCCGTGAATCCCAGCCCAGCGGCAGTGCCGGTTTCGATCAGGAATGGCTGCCACCGCTGTCAGAAATTGAGCGTATTGAAGTGATTCGTGGTCCGGCATCGACTTTGTATGGCTCTGAAGCCATGGGCGGCGTGATCAATGTGATTACCCGCAGGCACAGTGACTCATGGCGCGGCAATCTGCGTTTGGAAGCCATTCGTCCGCAGGACAGTGAATTTGGGACCAGCTACAAAAGTACCCTGTCTTTCTCCGGCCCGCTAATTGACAATAAACTGAGCCTGCAACTGAGCGCAAGTTATTATCAAAAGGATGAAGACGATGTTTCCCGCGGCTCACCAGATAAAGACATTGACAGTTATCTGGGAAAAATCAGCTACACACCGACCAGTGATCATCACTTTGATCTGGACTTCAGTGAAGTGAGTCAGACCCGTGAAACGACACTGGGGAAATCGGCGGCAGCCAGCGCCAGAAATAACGCCCGGACCGATAACCGTAAAAAAGTAATCGCCCTGACGCATACCGGCCAGTATCACGATGTGGAAGAAACCACTTATCTGCAATATGAAAAAACCACCAATAAAGGCCGGGATATCCGAATCCGGAATACAGTGCTGAATACCAGCTGGGTGCTCTCTGCCGATGAACATATCACCACGATTGGCGGCAACCTGACCAAAGCCCGGCTGACAGACAATACCACCAATGCCTTGTCTGATCTGAATACCATTTCAGACAATCGCTACGCGCTGTTTGCTGAAAATCAATGGTTTCTCACCGATACGCTGTCTCTGGTCACCGGCCTGCGGGGTGACAAAAGTGATCAATTTGACGAGCATTTCAGCCCGCGTGTTTATGGCATCTGGTCTGCCACGGAAAACTGGACACTGAAAGCCGGTGTATCCACGGGTTACCGCGCGCCGGAACTCCGCCAGATGACGCCGGAATGGGCGCAGGAAAGTGGCGGCAGACGCAACCCGTACTACATCTACGGCAATGCTGATCTGAAACCGGAAACCTCCGTCACTTCAGAGATCAGTACGATTTATCATCAGGATGATCTGGCGGTGGCTGTCACCGCCTTCGATAATCAGTTCAAAGACAAGATCACCCGGACAGCCTGCCCGGACAGCATCTGTGCTGAAGCAGATTCTTATTACTATATCAATATTGATAAAGCACAAACCCGCGGTGCTGAGCTGTCTGCCCGTTATGCATTCAATCCTGCGCTCTCGGCTTCCCTGAGCTATACCTACACCCGCTCAAAGCAACGTTCAGGCGAGAATCAAGGTCAGCCACTCAGCCAGATTCCGTTACACCTTGCCGTGCTTTCTGCTCAATGGTCTGTCACTGAGAATGCTTCGTTGTGGGCCAGCCATGCGTATCATGGCAAAGAGAGTGAAGCCACAGGTCTGTCATCCAATACAGAAACACGGGCGCCATCTTACCACCTGTTTGATCTCGGTATGGGCTACCGGTTCGGACAAGATGTGAATTTGAACCTCGGGGTCAATAATCTGTTTAATCAGACATTCAGCTTTGCGGAATATGGCTATGTCGATTCCGGACGGGAATACTGGGCAACTCTGGATGTCACGTTTTAATGAAACAAAACTTCATCCGATCCATACCGGTACCGGACCGTACCGGCATAAAAAAAACCCCGCCCTCCGGCGGGGAACAACACCAAGAACAAAAACAGAACTTTCAGGGTCAGTAAGACGATCAACGTTTGCACAGAATGTGATAACGCATTAACAGAATCAGGCAAACAGAGATGAACACGCCCTGAACCAACGCTTAATCCGATAAAGCAAGTTCACTTCATTGTGGGATATAAAAGTCACAATCCGTGTGACTTGTGTGGCATATTCATCGTTTTGTTGAATAAACAGGCAGGTTACTGAATATTTTCATCCAGTGTTCTCAGTTCAAGTGCGCGGGAAATATTCATTCTCATCGGGCAATAAGCGTACATCGGCGAACCCACATACAGCCCCTTCAGTTCACAGTAATTATTCCTGTACTTCAGCCAGCCTTTCTGGGCATTTTCCAGCTTATCTGCTTCTTCTTTTCCCTGTTTTTTCAACTTGGCATAAACAGAAACATATCTGCGGTTAATTTCATCTTTGGCCTGCTGTGACGCTCGTTCAGAACACATATAGACCACAGAATTATTAATGGGACCTGACTCATTGATACACGCGTCATACATCACATCAAATTCTGATTTCGCCCACAGACTTCCGGGACAGGCAATTGTCAGAACTAACCCAAGCACACTCAATCGACGCATTTATTTTACTCCGTTCGGGACATCACAACACCGAGACTTAATTGTACAATATTGAATCAAATTTGTATAATTTTCGTACAGATCTCACTTTTCTGGTCGCGCATTATCACTGTTTCAATGGTTATATACCACCCCCAGGTAAAAAGGATGTCCCACTGAGATGGCTCTTCCCGCCCATGACGCCAGCCAGACGCTCAAAGTCAGCTTCATTTTGCGGATGATATACATTCATTCGTCCGGTCGCTTCACCAAAAGCATTCGTCCAGATCTGTTTTTTAAAGACCATCTCTCCCAGCCGGGCGTGGTGAAATGAATAAAGCATCGAATCCGGACATTGCTGCACGGTATTTTTGCCCCAGGCGGCGGCGAATACCGGCTGTGTCACAAAGCGGCTGACCAGTGATTGCAGACGGTGATCATTCGGGCGGGACGCCATCGTATTACGCATAAAGCCAGCCTGCCGGGTCACATGTGTCACCAGATCATCGTCACTGGTAATACATAAAAACTGTTGCCATTGCAGATTGGTCATCGTCAGCCAGACATAATTCCGCTCATCCTGCGGCAATGCATTGATGTCCAGACCGCACATCTCACTGAAACTCTCATTGGCGCTGACAATGTCAAAGTAGTCATTAATCAGCATCACCGGCAGCGGATTCATTAACGTCAGTAGGCGCTGTGTCTCTGCTGATGTGTGCGAACAAGGCATTTTGATCTCAGTTTGCTTGCGGGATGCCAGCGTATGAAGATAATTCTGCTCAGATGAATTCAGCTGCAATGCATCAGCCAGTGCAGATAACACCATCGGTGAAATCCCTTCCGCTTTGCCCCGTTCAATCTTGCTGTACCAGACTGAACTAATCCCCGCCATAGACGCCACATCTTCCCGCCGGAGTCCGGGCGTCCGGCTGCGGGCAGGTTTCGGCAGTCCCATCATTTCCGGGGACAGACTTTCACGTTTTCGCCGCAGAAAATCACCGATTAATTGCAAGTTGTCATCCATCGATTTACCTCCAAAACTGTGAACACCATCATAGCCTGATACTGATTATACGAGTCTGACTACTTTCTTGTACGACTCTGATTTAGTCGCATAATACCAGACATTGATGGCTTTGAAATCACATCTGAGGTTATTTATGACGGCACAAAACCAATCTCTGTCCCCCTTTGCACTTTTGCTTCTGGTCGCCGGACAACTATTACCGCAAATCGATTTTTCTATTGTGAATGTTGCTCTGGATGTCATGGGCAGCGCACTCCAGACGCACGAATCCGGGCTGGTGCTGATCGTTGCCCTGTATGCACTCAGTTTTGCTACCCTGATTGCCACCGGCGCCCGGCTGGGCGATCGCTATGGCCGGAAACGAATATTCATGCTCGGCATCATTGGCTTTGGCATCACTTCAGCAATCTGCGGATTTGCCACATCCATTACAGCGATGCTGGCCGGACGGCTGTTACAAGGCGTTTTTGGTGCCCTGATGATGCCGCAGATTCTGGCGACCATTCATGCCACACTGACCGGTGAACGCCACAGCCGGGCGGTTGGTATTTATACCGCAGTCGCAGGCTTATCGGTGGCTTTTGGTCAGATGCTTGGCGGCTGGCTGGTTTCGGCCAATATCGCCGGTTTAGGCTGGCGGCTGGCCTTTTTTATTAATATTCCGGTTTGTGTCCTGATTCTTGCCTTTGGCTCAATGGTGATTCCTGAAACCAAAGCGGACCACCAGCCACACATGGATATTTCCGGCAGTGCGCTGCTTGCACTATCACTGCTCTGCCTGTTGATTCCGGTTGCCATGGGACAACACTGGCCGTATTTATGGCTGTTGTTACCCGGCCTGTTCCCGGCGATTTATTGGTTGTGGAAAACAGAAACCCGCAAAGAAGCGGCGAATGCTCAACCTTTATTACCGCCGTCCCTGTTTAAAACACCGTTACTGCTGATCGGCTTAACCGGCGAAATTGCGGTCACGCTCACCTACTCGGGTTATATTTTCATTACCGCCTTTTGCCTGCAAAGTCAGATTCATTTCACGCCGATGCAATCCGGTAATACTTTTATCGCACTGGGTCTGAGTTTTTTTGCCGGTTCGCTGCTGAGTAAGCCCATCAGTCAGCGACTGGGACATTTCATCAACTTTAATGTTGGCTGTGTGATGACTTTCGCCGGTTTTATCCTCACCATCGGCCTGTTCCGGCTGTTTGGTCAGAACCTGCAGGCATATGATTTTTTGCTGGCCACCGCATTGATCGGCTTTGGCAATGCCTTGATGATTACCGCAGCGTTCAGGATTGCGCTGACCCATGTCACCCAACGTCATGCCGGAGAAACCAGCAGTCTCATTGTGACACTTCAGCAAGGCTGTTTTGCTTTGGGAACCGCCGCTGTTGGCGCGATGTACAGCGCAACACTCAGCCAGGGTTATCAGGCTGCCATCACCTCTGCCACCGGCGGGTTGTGTGTGGTCTTGCTGCTGATTGGTGTGTACATCTTTACCCGACGTCCGCGCCAGGTAACACCGGTTTCCCCGGCTAATGCGACAGCCATGACCGATTAAAAAAATTTTCACCAGCCCTGTTCAGTCACATGCTTCATACCTGATGCCGGAATGCCAATGTTATGCAGTCCGGCACCTGAATCGGTGATTGAATTCAATCGGATAAATCATCAGTAGTCAAAACCAGATTCATAAGATAAAGTACGGTGTTCATTCATAATTTTATCCATGCCCGGTGATTTTCACTTCACATCACTCAGATAAAATTCCGCTGCCTTTTCAATCCGTTTAAAACAAGGAATGTTTGTGTTACAACAATTTTACCGTGCGGCTTCGATTTACCGCGGCTTACCCAAAGATATTTATTTCCTTGCTATCGCCCGCTTTATTGTCGGCATGGGAAGCTTTATCTTCTTATTTCTGATGCTGTTACTCACCGAAAAACTCGGTTATTCGACCACCGCTGCCGGTGCTTTGGCAACCGGGCTGACGGGCATCATTCTGGCCGGTAACTTTGTGGGCGGAAAACTGGCAGATATGTACGGCCATAAACGGGTGCTGGTTGCCGGGGAACTGACCGGCTCCATCATTTTAATTATCTGTGGTTTTTACAGCGACGCCCCGGTTCTGGTGCCGGTTTTACTGTTCATGACTTTCTTCTTATTCGGCATTGCCTTTCCGGCCAGTACCGCACTGGTTGCGGACCTGTCAACACCCAAAAACCGCGATGCTATGATGTCTCTCAGCTATCTGGCATTTAATCTGGGCTCGGCCGTCGGACCACTCATTGCAGGTTATCTGTTCTGGAATTATACCCGCTGGATTTTCTTCGCCAACGGGCTGGCGGTTCTTACCGGGATTATCATTGTGATGTTTTTTATCCATGCAACCTCAGAGACAACTCAGGAGAATCAGGATGAAGCGGATGAATCCGATTCGCTGGAAAAGCCGGTTTCCGGCTCCGTCTGGTCGGTGCTGAAAGATCGCCCGCGGATTCCGGTTTTTGCCCTGCTCACCGGGTTTCTGTGGTTTGCGCAAAACCAGATGACCGTTGCCAACCCACTCTACCTGAACTATCTGTTTGGCACAGACGGACCGGTTATTCTGGGGCAGCTGATGGCTTTCGCTTGTGTGATTGTGGTCTTTGGTACACCCGTTTTGATTAAGCTGACTCAGTCAAAAACCGGTCCCTTCAGCCTTGCTTTATCCGGGGTACTCTTTGGGCTGGGATATGCACTGATTGTCTGGCAACCGACCGTTCCGGCACATTATCTGGCCTGGCTCCTGATGGCGGCCGGGGAGATTTTACTGGTCACCAAAGAAGCGGTTTATCTTGCGAACCAGTCCCCGGCCAGTCACAGAGGGCGGATTCAAGGCACAATGGCCACAATGCAAGGTATATTGCGGATGCCGGGATTTGTACTGACCGGCTGGCTCATCGATCATTATGGCTATCACCTGATGTGGAGCGTGGTGATTTTCTGCTGCTTATCCGCCACTGCCGGATTACTGACACTGGACCGGCAACAAAACAGGCAGCGCCCGAAAACAACGCTGCTCAGTCAGTGAATCCACTGAAGTTATTGAAAAAATGACAATCCTCGTTCACTGAACTGATTGACTAAAATCATGATCAGTTCGTGAACGCTATCGTTGTCCCAAAGGCGACCAGCCCGATACCGCAGGCTTGACTCATCTTTTTCCCGGCTCGTTGAAACACTGCGAGAACTTTCTCCGAAGTCACAAGATACGCAACCAGACAGAACCAAAAGATATGTAATACCGAAATATACAGACCATAAATCAACGCAAAGGATGAACGATTATCATCGCCCGGAGAAATAAACTGACTAAATACACTGAGAAAAAACAACATTGTTTTCGGATTGAGCATGTTACAAAGAAAGCCCTGCATAAAATATCTTTGTGCTTTGTCATGCGGCTTCGGTACAGGAGCCGCCCCGGCATCAAAGGTCAGTTTCGGACAAAAAATCCCGGTCAGTCCCAGATAAATTAAGTAGGCAGAACCGGCATACTTAATCATGGTAAACAAAATCATACTCTGTGATATTAAGTGACCAATTCCAAGGATGGAATAACTGATATGTATACAGACGCCTGTCCCAATGCCAAATCCGGTCAGTAATCCGGCTTTCCTTCCATGACCCAGACTGTTCTTCAACACCAGAACAAAATCAGCACCTGGGCTTACGACAATTAAGAGCCCCAGAATGATATAGCTTGTTATCTCCATTTTTACTCTCTTGCTTTTTTATTTTGAGATTATTGTAACGATTATGGCGTCGGTTATAATCGAAAAGAACGCATAGTTAGTGTGAGGAAAATTCACAAATGAGACATCTTAAAGCCTTTCACGTTTTTCATATTGCCGCCGAATCTTCCAGTTATAGTGAAACAGCGGATAAGCTTCACATCACCCATGGCGCTGTCAGTAAACAAATCAAATTACTGGAAACGTACCTTTCCCAGTCATTGTTTTACAAACAAGGCCGGGGCATGAAGCTGACCCGTGAGGGAGAGTTACTGAAGCAATACACCAATGTGGCTTTTGATGCGTTAGATTCGGGTATGCATCAGTTAAAAAGCATAAAAGGTCATTTCCTTGAAGTCTCATGTGAGCCGACATTAACCATGCGTTGGCTGATGCCCAGACTTTCAGACTATTACAACATATCCGGAGTTGATGTAAGGCTCTCTACAGCAGGCGGTCCGGTGACCCTGGGAGAATCCGGGTTGTCGATGGCAATTCGCCGGGATGACTTTGATATCCCCTCAGATTATGGGGTGCATCAGCTAGTTGAAGAGTGGGTGGGGCCGGTTTTCTCCCCTGAGTATTGGCGTAAAGTGCAAAATAATCATTCAGAAATAACTCTGCTTCACAGCCAGACACGCCATAACGCATGGCATCATTGGTCCATCCAGTCAAACCATGACATTTACCGCAACAAGTCCAATTAATCATTTGATCATTTTTACTTCTGTATACAGGCAGCCATCGATGGACTTGGCGCGGCAATAGGTTCATACCCCCTGATTGCTGATGATTTGAACCATGGAAGGCTGGTTGCACCTTTTGGCTTTATTTTGTCCGGGCATCATTACGTACTACTGCGGCAATCCAAAGCGTTGGAAACCAAAGAGTCGCAGTTTCAGGCATGGCTTGAAGAAAAGCTCTCGAAATGTGTGCCTTCCACATAACAAACTTCCACATAACAAAGATGCAGGCTGAATTTTAAATCAGACAAAACTCAACAGATAATGCCATCAGGCTATGAAGATGTCCGGTCAGCAGTCTGACGCCCGCGGATTCTCTTTAACACGAACTCAACCGTGGCCTGTGCTTGCAGGTCCGGTTGACGTTCAGTAATCAGGTCACTGATCCATGACAATGCATCCACGCAACAGCCGGTAATCTCCGTGAGTTTCTGCTGAACTTTCACGCTCTGTGTTCCCGCATTTTCAGACCCAACCTGACTCACCATTTTTTTCAGTTTCTTTTTCTTTTCAGCCCATAATGCGGCGACTTCCAGACAATCTTCGATACCACCAATTTTAGCATCAGACAGCACCACGGGAATCACCCGCTGGACAAAGTCATCCCGCTGCCGCAGGCTACAGTGATAAATCATCGCCAGCTCATGCATACAGTCAATGGAACGAAGCGATTTTTCACTCACCAGCAAAACGATAAAATCTCCCCGCCCGATTTGCCGTTCAAAGGCTTCAATGCTGTCTCCGGCTTTCATCACGTTGCGATCACGCAGCACATTGAGGTCGTCGTGCTCACTGAGCTGTTGATAAATCTCATCACACACCGCCTGTCGCTCATCAGTTTCATCACCCCATGCATAAGAAAAATAGACATTGGGCAAGGCGTCCGGCGCCACACCGGCGGTGCCAATCGCACTAAATGATTTTTCCTGTGAGTCTTGTTGAGTCATCGCGTCTTCCTTCTGATTATCTGAACCTTTTAACCAATGTACAGTAGGCTTCTGGCCTAAATGCGTTTTTTCCATGATGGATTCAATCAAATGTTCCGCCAGTGCCTGCCCGGAAGCCCCGGCGATCTGAATATCAATATGCCCCGGTTGTGTGAAAGGGTCGACCTCATCCTGTAGCCAATGTTCATCCAGCGCGCATTCAAACTGCACTTTGACCCGGTGCTGACTGTCATAAAAACAGCAGCCATAGCGCCAGTAATAAGCCTGTGCGCCCGCTTTATCACCAATCTGGCTCAACAAATAACGCATAGTGGCATCATGCAGGAAGCGATATTCAAACCGGACATGAAAATCAGATGCTGCCTGCTGCCAGATCTGTTCAAAGCGCACCGGGGATTTCTCCAGCAATGCATCCGGCGCTAAATAGTGCTGTTCATCAATTTTGAAACAGGCACCGCACTGCGTCATCATCTCTACAAACAGCTGTTGATCGGCTTCCTCAATCTCCTGATCCCACAGCAGGTTTTTCAGTGTCTCGCGGGTAAAACAACCGCCACTTTCTTTCAGAACCGGGAGGACATTTTGCCGCTCCAGTAATAAATACACCCCTTGCAGCGCCCACGCCTGATCAAGGATCAACTGATCATCAAAGTGGCCGCGACGGTAAAACACCCGGCCAGACTGATGCAGATACCCGGCCAGCGTCTCCGGTGCAGCCACCTGATGGGTTGCACACAAGGTCACAAACGCCGTATAGCTCAGCTGTTTGACCTGTTTTTGTTGTAAAGCCTGAATCTCCGCTTCGACCGCAAACCATGAGTTCGGCAACCACACCTCCCCGTTGCGTTCAGACTGCAACTGAAGTGCCCGTTTAAAATACGGCTCAAACACCGCCAGCCCATCGGATGTTTTGGCACTGAATGCCAACTGTTTTAGGGCCTGAAACGGCTGCGGATGAGGAATCGGGGCCGTCTGTTCGCTTTCAAGCTGGTCACACTGACTCTGGCACACCAGTATATTGGCTTCGGTCCCGGCCAGGGATTTTAAATACGCCAGCCAGTAACTCAGTGGCCGGTTACGCATTTCAATCTGCTCACAACTCACCAGGTCATTATTTTCAAATCCGGGATGCCATAGCAGCACATACACCGCCCGTTGATCGATAAACAGGCTGTGAGTGCCAAGATACACATCCTGCCCACCGAAGTCCCAGCAGTTAATCTGCACATCCATATCATCCCTCTGCCATTGAAAATCATGCACATCAATACCGTGCGTGCTGGGCACGGTGTCATCATAGGCTTCCCCCCGCAAGCGTCTTGCCAGCTGGGTTTTACCAATCCGGCCATTGCCCAGCAGCATCACTTTCAGGGTATTCGGCGTTTGGTAACCATGTTGCTGAATCTCGTGATACCAGTCTTCAATTGCTTTTTGATCGAACTCAGAGGTTAATTCAGGCGGCACATGTTCGATGGGTAAAGCACCATAAATATCAAGTCTGGGGCGTTCAAGCAGTAAGATTTTTGCATCTGACCAGGACAGTTGTTCTCCGGAAACGTGACGGATTGTTAATCGGCTGAGCTGAGGAAATAAAGTCAAGTCAGACAGACGGCTTAAACCAGAACACCCAATTAAATCCAGCGAATGTAACTGCGGGCAATCCCCCAGCCCCGACAGACTGCTTAAACCAGCACACTGACTTAAATTCAGCGACTGTAACTGCGGGCAATCTCCCAGACACGACAGACGGCTTAAACCAGAACACCCACTTAAATCCAGCGACTGTAACTGCGGGCAATCTCCCAGACCCGACAGACTGCTTAAACCACGACAATAACTTAAATCCAGCGACTGTAACTGCGGATAATCGCCCAGACCCGACAGACTGCTTAAACCATCACACCCACTTAAATTCAGCGACTGTAACTGCGGATAATCGCCCAGACCCGACAGATCGCTTAAACCATCACACCCACTTAAATTCAGCGACTGTAACTGCGGATAATCGCCCAGACCCGACAGACTGCTTAAATCATCACACCAAATTAAATTCAGCGACTGTAAATGCGGACAATCCCCCAGACCCGACAGACTGCTTAAACCATCACACCTAATTAAATCCAGCGACTGTAACTGCTGACAATCTCCCAGACCTGACAGACTGCTTAAACCATCACACCCAAATAAAGACAGCGACTGTAACTGCGGATAATCGCCCAGACCTGACAGACTGGTTAAACCATCACACCCACTTAAATTCAGCGACTGTAATTGTGGATAATATCCCAAACCCGACAGACTGCTTAAACCATGACACCGACTTAAATCCAGCGACTGTAACTGCGGATAATCGCCCAGACCCGACAGACTGGTTAAACCATGACACCAACTTAAACCCAGCGACTGTAACTGCGGATAATCACCCAAACCCGACAGACTGCTTAAACCATCACAATCACTTAAATCCAGTGACTGTAAATGCGGACAATCCCCCAAACCCGACAGACTGCTTAAACCACCACACCCACTTAGATTCAGCGACTGTAACTGCGGATAATCTCCCAGACCCGACAGATTGCTTAAACCACCACACCCACTTAAATTCAGCGACTGTAACTGCGGACAAGCCCCCAAACCCGACAGACTCATTAAACGATGACACCAGTTTAAATTCAGCGACTGTAACTGCGGATAATCCCCTAACCCCGACAGACTGCTTAAACCATCACACTGACTTAAATTCAGCGACTCTAACTGTGGATAATCGCCCAGACCCGACAGACTGCTTAAACCTCTGCACCAACTTAAATCCAGCGACTCTAACTGCGGATAATCTCCCAGACCCGACAGACTACTTAAACCATCACACCAGCTTAAATCCAGCGACTGCAACTGCGGATAATCACCCAGCCCCGACAGACTGCTTAAACCATCACACCCACTTAAATTCAGCGACTCCAGCCGCTGAAAATTTTCTAATCCGGACAAAGTCTCCAAAACCCGGCACCGACTTAAATTCAGCCGGGTGAGTTGCGGTGCCAGCACATTCATATCTTCCGGCAGATGTCTGAGCCGTAACCCGCTCAGATCCAGTTCGGTCTGGGCGGTTTTTAATGCGTGATCGATTAAACGGCGGGCTTCCTGATGGGCGGCGGGGTGCTGAAATCCGGTCATAGCGTTCCTTCGGTGCGTGATGAGCTGTTCTTTTGATGCCTGTTATTCTGATGGCTTTGCAGCTTTTTGTATACATGCAGATTCACATAATATAAAGGATGGCGGGGTGAAGATGATTACACAGCTTTGTACCAGTAATTTCTCTGAACCGGATTAAAGTAGCCTAAAATACAGTTGGGATTAACAATACAGAGCTGGATATGATTTTTATCGCGAAAACCAGCGCTTTGGTAAAGCTCATTCCCTTCAGGAAACATGCCTCTGACTGAGTCAATAAACTCAGGATGATTTTGGACTTTACGCCGGTTCTGACCAGAACTATCAGACAGCCCCAGATTTTGGGCTATCAATTGATTTTTTAAATGATGAAGCCTCAAAATCACCTTACAATCCAGTTCCCGGACAAAACTAATATCATTAATACAAACTTTATTCTGTGGGAGTTCCACACCAAGTTCCTGACATTCAGCGTTTAAAATATCATAGGCGGATTTCACTTTTTGCAGGTCTTTAGAGTCAAGCAAATCAACGCAATTTCCAAGCCGGATAAATGCGCCGATGACCGAGGGTTCCCGAACCTTTTGACTTTGCTCTGCCCATTCGAATGCTCTCTGATAGCTCCCCTCCCAAAAATAAATACCATGGCCCAGCCAGTCATAGTCATTTTCACTTCCGGAAAGAGATTCGCCGTGTTTGAGCACGGCATCGAACACGCACCTGTCACACCCATGAAAACCAACCACAATACTGGGTGAAATGTGCATTTACGGTTGAACCCTTTGGATCATTTGTCCATGTTTATCCAGAATACCTGCATCGATCAAAGACTTCCGGATACTTTCTTTTGAACAATCATGCAATCTTTCACCCTGACAGGATTTGATTTTTTTCTTTTTAAGAATCGCTAAACGCTCATCAAGTGCTGCCTGAAAATCAAACATTCCATTTCCTCCAATCTAAACTGCCATAGCACTCATACTACTACAGCAAGCTCAGCCGGAAAATGAAGATTTCAGGCGAAAGATTAACGATGCGACAGATAACAAGTTGCCATGTAACAAAGATGCTGGCTGAGTTTTAAATTACACAAAACTCAACAAAAAACTAAACCAAAAAGGTGCATAAATCGCCAGATCAGCCTGACTGGTATTTCCCACTTTCCTGACCTGAATCAGCACCACCACCACGACCCAGAACACCATTTCTGCATAATCGAAATAATCTTCCAGATCACGCAAGTGTCTGCTCCGCTCAAAACCTGCCGGCAGGCCGGGCAGACTGGATAACAGCTCTTTTGACGCTTGTCTCGATTCGGCTTCGGCCTGATGCTTAAAATAACAGGAACTGCTGATCAGCATCAGCTGGACGGCTAAGGCCACGACGCAGAATATTTTCATTCCTGTATGACGGTTGCCATGCTGTTTCTTGCGTTGATTATTCACCACCCAGCTCACCCCGGACCACCATCAGCGCATAGCCGAGCAGATTTAACCCTTTCCATTTGGCCGGAATGTCTGCCAGTTCATGATCAGCGGCAAGACCGATGCCCCAGATCTTATCGACCGGGCTGGCTTCCACCAGAATCCGTTTGCCGGTGGAGAGCAGGAAGTCTTTCAATTCAGGGTTCTGGCTGAATTTCAGCCGGTTGGCGCTGACCACAATATCAAACCGTTTTTCGTGCCACACCGCTTCATCAAAGCCGGTGACTTTACGGCCCAGCTGTTTGGCTTCATTCGGATGGGAGCTGGCAATGATTTGTTCACCAATGTCCGGGCAGCCGAACAACATGGCTTTGTGATACATCATATAATGTTCGGCGGTTTTGAACCGGATACCATTTTCTTCAAACGGCGCGCTATACCACTGACTGAAACAGGATTTGGACACACCGGATTTGGCTTTTTGGTGTCCCCAGAAGAAAATGAATTTCGGGCGGCCGCCTTTAGCAATCCATTGTTTTAATTCATCGTTATTTTTTATAGTCATTGTTCTGCTCAATTTATCTTTCATACAAACTCACCCGGAAATTCACGGACCGGTGCCCTGTTCTTTTCATCCCCGGTGAGTTCCGGTAAAGTAAAGCGTTTCATCGACCAGCACAAGTGACAAAACTCAGTGACTACGGACAATCCCCCAAAACGCCGTCGCGGACGGCCACCCAAAACCGAACGGGAATTTACCGACACCAAAGCCCAACTGCTTCGCAGTGGTCTGGAACTGATCACTGAATACGGATTTATTGCCGCCGGGGTTGATCCGATTGTGAAAAATGTTCAGGTGCCGAAAGGTTCTTTTTATCATTATTTCAAGAGCAAAGAGGATTTTGGTCAGCAGGTGTTAACCGCTTACGGCAGCTATTTTGCCCATAAACTGGATAAACACTTACTTGATGAAACGCTGACGCCGTTGGCGCGGATAGATAGCTTCGTGGAAAATGCCAAACAAGGGATGACACAATATCAGTTCAAACGCGGCTGTCTTGTTGGCAATATGATGCAGGAAGTCCCACAACTGTCTGAAGCCCTCTCGGCACAGCTGCGGGAGATCATTTCAGACTGGCAGATGCGCATTGGCCAGTGTCTTGAACTGGCCAAAGCCCACGGAGAAATTGCAGCAGATGCAAACACCGACCGGCTGGCTTCGGTCTTCTGGTCCGGCTGGGAAGGCGCGGTGATGCGGGCAAAACTGTTTCAGTCCGTCGAACCACTGGATGAGTTCTGGGCATATTACCGGTTCACATCCACCACAACCCGGCCTTTGATCTGACCATCCAGCAGCTGCTGCGCGGTTTCAATCACATCATTCATGCCAATCAGCATGCCAATGCTGTCCAGCACGGTGCGATCAGCCAGCTGCGCAATCTTCTCCCACGCGGCCTGACGTACCGGCACAGGGCACATCACGCTATCCACGCCAGCCAGTGTCACACCCCGCAAAATAAACGGGGCGACGGATGCCGGTAAATCCATGCCCTGAGCCAAACCACAGGCGGCAACCACACCGCCATACATTGTGGAAGCACACACATTCGCCAGTGTATGACTGCCCGCCGTATCAATCGCTGCCGCCCATTGCTCTTTGGCCAGCGGTCGTCCCGGTTCAGACAGCGACTGCCGGTCAATAATCGCTTGTGCACCTAACTGATGCAGTCGCTCAGCGGCTTCCTTCCGGCCGGTAGAAGCGACCACGTGATAACCCAGTTTTGCCAGAAATGCGATGGCAAAACTGCCCACACCACCATTCGCACCAGTCACCAGTACCGGGCCGGACTGAGGGGTCACCCCATGTTTTTCCAGTGCCATGACGCACAACATCGCCGTATATCCTGCGGTGCCAACGACCATCACATCGTAAGCGCTCATCCCTTCAGGCACGGGCAGCAGCCAGTCGCCTGAAACCGTGGCTTTTTGCGCCAGCCCGCCCCAGTATTTTTCGCCCAGTCCCCAGCCATTGATCAACACTTTTTGTCCCGGCTGAAAATCCGGATGCTGACTGGACTCCACCACACCGGAAAAATCAATACCGGGCACCATAGGAAAACGGCGCACCACCGGTGACTGACCGGTAATGGCCAGGCCATCTTTATAGTTTAAGGTGGAATATTCCACCTTAACTGTGACGTCGCCCTCCGGCAATTCACTGTCCTGTAACCCGGTCAGTGTGCACTGGTATTGTTCTTCTGCTTTATCAATATAAATTGCCTTAAACGTCATCTTTTTCGCCTCCGGAGGGTCAGTTATGCTTGATTTAATTCAGTTTCAACATTATAGACCGATCGTTTATAAAATAATACAAAAAATTTCTGGTTGAGATAAACTGATTTTCAGTGCTGGTTAACCGGTTTCAGCCTGCACGATCTCAGAACAATATGAATGATGCCTCAACGACCTGAAGATGCTTCTTGAGATCATCCGGGTATATCTGCCTCGTGACCAAAAGTGGCGCATATTCAGGAACAGGTATTTAGATCATCAATCAATTTGAAATTATATTTTTTCATATTTTTCTCATAAATATACAAGATGATAAATCAAACACTAAACCCGACCTATCCAATATTTAATCAATTATATATATTTAAATTTAAATAATTAAACATCACTACAATAATATGTCATCAGTCTTGTCATAATTCATATTTATCATTCAATTAAATTTTGCATAATTAACCATTAAAAATAAATTTATCTGTAATTTAAAATGTCAACATAATTTTTAAAAAAATTGTCATATATATGTTGAATTTTCTTATAAAAAGACTAGTATGCACTCAACCATTAGTCTGAAACATCAATAGCTTAAGTTAAAGTTATATCAGTTATTAAATATAAATAACTGTAGATAAATTATTCAAAAAATACAGCATATTTCGTGTTGTTTATTTTTCATAAATAACACAATTAACTAAAAATATTTTACACATTACCAATAATAATATTACCGACAAAATGAATTAAAAAACCTTTCAAAATATACCGACATCAAAACCCCGGAGAAGATGAAACACTTAGGTTAACAAAAGTGTTATTTAGGCTCTGAGAATAAAATTTAATCTGCTCGTTTAACAGATTATTTAACTATGAGATTCCCGGCATGGATAATTATTTAAATATAGAAAGACAAAAGCTATTACAGCTTATCAATTTTAATAAAAATATAGTCAGAGCCAAAGGACTCTGGCTGATTTCAGATACAGGTGAAAAGTATCTGGATTTTATTTCTCAGTTCGGGGCTGTCCCCTTTGGTCATAATCCGGACTTTCTCTGGCAGATACTCACGGCACAACAAGCAGAAGATCCGGGAGTCATGATTCAGCCTTTTTTCTCCGAAGGCGCACAGCGGCTTTCTCAGGCACTGATTGAAGCAGCGCCGGGCGATATGCAGCATGTCACGCTTAGCTGTACCGGTGCAGAGGCCGTGGAGAGTGCGATCAAAATGGCCAAAGCAAAAACGGGGCGTGACATCATTGTTTCTGCCAAAAACAGTTTTCACGGTAAGACAATGGCCGCTTTGCTGGCCACCGGCAATCAGCATTATCAACAACCGTTTTATGCACCAGCCGACAATTTTCTGCACGTCCCGTTTAATGACCCGCAGGCATTAGAAGCAGTGCTCAGTCATCGCAAAGCCGCTGCATTTATTGTTGAGCCGGTTCAGGGCGAAGGCGGTATGATCACCCCTGCGCCCGGATACCTGAAAACCTGTGAACAGTTGTGTAAAAAATATGGCACCCTGCTGATCGTGGATGAAGTGCAAACCGGCCTTGGCCGGACGGGTAAGCTGTTTGCGTGTGAACATGATGATGTTCACCCGGATATCTTACTGATTGCCAAGACCCTGAGTGGTGGTCTGATTCCTCTCAGCGCCTGCATTGCCAACAAAAAAGCCTGGTCCGCAGAATTTGGTCAGTTACACACGTCAACCTTTGCCAATAATCATCTGGCCGCCACACTAGGCTGTGCGGTCATGAAAAAACTGACGCAGGAACCGGAAATCATCGCGCATGTTGCCCGTGTCGGTGCGTATCTGCACGAGCGTCTTGAGCAGTTAGTGTCGCAGTATCCGGTCGCGTTCAAAACCTGTGATGGCCTTGGTCTGATGCAGGGACTGACACTGAATCCATGGCATGACGAAGAGTCCTACCTGTGCCCGACGGTGTCCGGTCAGGGTATCATTGTGCCTCTGGTCTCAGCTTACCTGCTCAACCGCCATCATATCTGTACCCTGCCGACGATGAACAGCCATAATGTGTTGCGTATCGAACCTTGTTATCTGATCACAGAGAAAGAAATCGACCAGCTGATCGACGCACTGGAAAAAACCGGTGAATTGATTACACAAGGCCGGTTTTATGAACTGATCCGGGCCGCAGTCGGTATCGGAGAACAACATCCGGATACCCCCGCCCGACCATATAAAAATCCGGCCATCGTGCCACAGGGTGAAAAACTTGGCACCTTTTGCTTCTTTGTCCATCCGGTGACAGATATGCACACCATCGACTGTATGCCCGGTGGTCAGCCGGCTTACACCCCGGAGGAAACCGAAAAAATTCAGCATTGGCTGGGAAGAGCCAAAGCCTTCTATGGCGGTGCGTCACCCGCTTACTACATGCCATGTATCCCTTCAGCAAATGGCGGTTATGTTGATGGCTGGCTGATCAGCAGCCTGCTCACCCCGAAAGATATGATGCGCTTACCCAAAGACAAAAAAGAAGCGCTCATCAAATCCTATGTCGACATTGCTCAGGGGAAAGGCGGCGATATGATTGGCCTGGGTGCATTTACTTCGGTCATCACCCGCAGCGGCACCACCGTCGCAGACTGCGGTACGCCTGTCACAACGGGGAACGCATTCACCGCTTTAACCAGCACCGACAGCATCCGGACGATCTGCCGGGCGCGTACAACACAGATGTCACAACAAACGCTTGGTATTGTCGGCGTTTCAGGGTCAGTCGGCCGTTTGTGCCTGCTCGATATTGGCAGCGAATTTCAGCAGCTGTACCTGATAGGCAACCCGCGCAATCAGGACAACGTAACCAAACAGGAAGTGGTTGCCGGTGAGTTTCTGTACAAACTCTTTTCCGGGGTATTAAGTGAGTCCGTCACACCGCTATGGAAAACACTGGCGGATGCCGGAGCCGAAGCCATGATTGAGGCCCGTCTTTCCCGGCTGCCCGCGGAAGGCTACCCGTCAGAGATATATCAGGACATCTTCCGCGCGGTAAAACAGCAATATATTGCCACCTATGGCCGGGAAGACGGTTTCCCGCTGCTGCTGAGCAATGACATTGAACATGCCCTGCCAGCCTGTGATGTGATTATCACCGCCACCAGCAATGGCGAATCCTTTATCAGTCCGGACATGCTTGCACCGGGAACGATTGTTTGTGATGTGGCGCGTCCGTCTGACCTGCTGCAGGAAGTCAAACAAAACCGCAATGATATTACGGCCTATGACGGCGGACTGGTTCGCCTGCCGGCAGAGTTACGCTTCGGCGGCCCTAATATTGCTGAGCTGCCAACCGGCGTCACCCTCGCATGTCTGGCTGAAACCGTCATTCTCACCATGTCACAAGCCCGCAAAAACTACAGTATCGGTGGTATCTCTTCTGTTGAAGAAGCCAGGGAAGTTTTTCAGCTGGCTTTAAAACACGGGTTCAGCACGTATCTGACAGCGCAGGATATTTCCGGCCCGGACAAACATCATTCACAGCAACATACAACTGCGCCGCACACAAAGGAACAGGCGGCCTATACCTGCTGAATAAGGAAACCAGTACATGTCTCATGCAATTACAGATTTTACGATGGTCGTCAGCCGGGAAAGCACGCTTCCCGGTGTGACGGAGAATCATGCCGGGCTGCTGCGCAGAATCCTCGGCGGGAAAGGCGCTTCACTGTGGGAGCTGTCCAATCAAATGAAGATGCCGGTCCCGGCCTTCTGCTGCCTCACGGCTACCGCTTTTACAGAAACACTCCGCTATAACCACCTCAATGAACTGGTTCAGTGGATGGCACAGCCAGACCAGCCACTACCGGCCAGTGACACAGAGATCCAGTCCATGATTCAGGGCTGCAATCTGCCACAAGGTATCATCGATGACATCGCTGAATTTACCACACAGCATGCCGGTGAGCATTTTGCTGTCAGAAGCAGCGGAACCGTTGAAGATGGTGCAGAAACTTCATTTGCCGGCTTGTTTGAGTCGGTGCTGAATATACAACAGCCAGAAGATATCATTCAGGCGATTAAAACCTGCTGGTGCTCGCTGTTTAATCAGCGGGTTCAGACTTATATGACACAGCAACACACCAGCGTGCCACTTGGTATGGCCGTGGTCGTGCAGCAATTAATTCCGGCAGAAAAAAGCGGCGTACTGTTTACCGTTGATCCGGTAAGAGGCCGGGATACAGAAATGCTCATCGAAGCGACTTTTGGTCTTGGGGAAGCACTGGTATCGGGCGCTGTCACGCCCGATCAATACCGGTATGACTGGTATCAGGAAAAGGAGTCCGGCCGGACCATTGCTGAAAAGGAACATCAGTGTATCCGGCTCAATGAAGCGCCGTTTGTCCGGCTTGTTCCCCTGCCGGAAGCCGTCGCCACCCATGCGGTTTTATCACCGGAGGAAGTCAGGCAACTGGCGGATCTCGGTTTGAAAATTCAAATGCAAAGCGGTTTTCCTGTCGATATTGAGTGGGCCTGTGCAGAGAATCAGTTCTATATTCTGCAAAGCCGCCCGGTGACACAATTCGGATATAGCGCCATTGACGGGGAATGGACATCAGCAGACTACCGGGATGGTGGTGTTTCCTCCACGGTCTGTACGCCATATATGGCTTCACTGTATAAATATGCCCTTGACGGAACCATGGGCGCTTACCTTGAACGATTACGCCTCTCCCCGGCCCGCGGCAGTGTCTGGCAGAGAAGTTTCTTTGGCCGTCCGTACTGGAATTTGAGTGAAGTTAAAAAATGTCTGGTTAAAATTCCGGGTTTTAACGAACGGGTGTTTGACGAAGGCCTCGGGATTTCTCCGCGCTATCAGGGCGATGGGATCGTCAGTAAAAACACGCCGAAAACGATTCTGACCGGTCTTAAAGCCCTGATGATTATCCGGGCCAATGTGAAACGGAAATTAAAAGAAGTACCGGCATTTTCACTGAGGCAGCACCGGCGGCTGCAGGAACTGGCTGCGATGAACTTTTCAGCCATGCCGGATGATGAACTGTTCGGGTTTTATCAGTCATTTATCCGCAAAGAGTTTTTTGTCAATGAATCCACTTATTTTGACCTGATCTATGACAACACCAACCTCAACGGTTTATTTAAGGACGAAGTTGAGAAAACCCGTTTCGATATGAGTCAGTTCCCGCTGCTGATTAGTGGCCTGTCCGGTGTCTCCCACATGGCTCCGATGGAAAGACTATGGAAAATCCGCGACCTGATTATGGCCGATCAGGAAAGCCGGGATTACTGGCACAATCACAGCAGCCAGCAGATTGCTGCCGACTTACACCATGGTGAGACCGATCATCATATGAATTTAATCCGGGTTTACCTGCGCGAATTCGGCCATCACTCACAGCGGGAACTGGATATGCTGGTGCCAAGATATGCAGAAGTGCCGCAAATGGTGATTGAGCAGCTGCAGGACGTGCTGTTGCAGGGAAGCGATAAAGATCCCCGCGTGAGAAATAATGAACAACAGCTCAGAATGAATACCGTGAAAAAAGCACTGTTGCACGCGACGCCACTGCTGAAACGGCGAAAAATGGCGAAAAAGCTTGAACAGGTGCGTGAGTTTCTCTGGTGGCGGGAAGAACTGCGTGACTTGTCCATCCGTTACTATCTGTATGTCCGGAAAATTACCCTCGCCGTCGAAGAACGCCTGTTAAAAACAGGGGTGCTGGCACAAAAGGATGATGCTTTCTTCCTTGATATGCCGGATTTGGTTGCCATTGTCCGGGGAGATATCCCGCCTGATGAAGCCCGTCATCTCGTGCGTAAAAACCGGGCTTACTATCTGAGCTTTTCACATTATCAAATCGCAGATGAAGTGGGTGAACGCTACGGCATGTTTGGCGGCAATCAAACAGAAAGTACCACATCTGAAGCACTGCCGGCGGATGGCCGGGCCATGACCGGCGTATCCGGCAGTCCCGGCATGATCACCGGTGTTGCAAGAGTGGTCACCGATATTCATGATGCAGACCGTTTGCAACCGGATGACATTCTGATCACCCGCTGTACCGATCCGGGCTGGACACCCAAATTCTCTATGCTCAAAGGTGTGGTCACAGAAACCGGCGGTATTTTATCCCATGCAGCCGTCATTTGCCGGGAATACGGCATTCCCGCAGTATTGGCTGTCAAGCATGCAACCCGCCTGATTCAGGATGGAGACATCATCACGATTGATGGTAACCGGGGACATGTCATTCCACCCGTCCGCGAAACACCCTCACTGCCCTCCGGACAGGCGCACATTTCGGTTGAGCCAGAGTCTTCCGGACAAACATCTGACACCGCAAGCCATATTTTCAAAACAAAAGGCTCAAAAACAAATAGCGTAAAAGAAGCCTCTGTGCAGGAATGTCAATCATGAATATTATCGGAATTTATAACGCCCCGGCCTGCGTGACCATGCTTGGCCTGATTGCATCCGTATTCGCTTGTACACTGGCCATTAACGGCAATCATGAGTTTGCTCTGGCTGCACTCATCTGGGCCGGTATTTTTGACCTGTTTGACGGCATGGTGGCCCGCCGCGCCCCTCGGACAGAGACTGAATCCCGCTTCGGGGTTCAGATTGACTCGATTGTCGATGTCATCAGCTTTGGCATTACACCGGCCATTATCATGACCACGATGTACCACAACATCTGGACCCTGATGATTGCCGTCTTCTATGTTTGTGCCGCTGCGCAACGTCTGGCTTATTTTAATGTCCTTCAGGAATCTCACGTACCGCCGCAAAAAAACGCCCGGCAGGGTCAGCAACCGGTCAAACAAACCGCCACAAAATCGTATCTGGGCCTGCCCGTGACATTTGCAGCGCTGATTTTCGGTGTCGGTCTTTTCCCTTCCGTGTTGATGTCTGAACAGGCTGCAAACCAGTATGCTGATGGCTTGATGCTGCTGACCGGCATGCTGTTCATTACACCATTCACCATGAAAAAACCGGGCGGCATTGTCTATCTGCTGATGCCGGTGCTGGCTCTTGCGGCCACTGTATTCTGGCTTTGGCAAGGTATCAACGGAGGCTTCCATGTGGGCTGAGATTATTTTATCCGCATTGATTCTCATGCTGCCGCTGATCATTTCCGGTTCCTTTCACATGATGGTGGTCAAACGAAACTGGTTCTCTGCCTGGGCCATTCCGCTCAATGAACACGCCTTCGGCAGGAATAAAACCTGGCGGGGTATGTTGGTGATGCCGCTTGCCACCATTCCCGGCACCGTCCTGATCTGCATCCTTTACACCTGGTTCCAGCCATGGATGCTGGTTGACCTGACCACCACAGATCCGGTGTTGCTGGGCATTTTGCTTGGCATCGGCTATGTGATTCCTGAACTGCCGAATTCATGGGTCAAACGCCGGTTGAAGATTCCGCCGGGCCAGCAGGCGGCAAAAAATGCGTTCTGGTTTACGCTGATTGATCAGACGGACTCAGCCATTGGCTGCGCGATTGTATACGCACTCATGCTTGATGTGCCGGTGATCGTCTTTCTCTGGATTATTTTACTCGGCCCGCTGGTGCATCTGATTGTGAATCTCACCCTCTACAGCATTGGCCTGAGAAAACAACCCTTTTGATGTGAGGCGAAATCGTATGCCAGTACCCAATCAACCCTCAGATTCTGACCGGCGCTCCGTTTCTGAAACACGGGCCGGGCCAGTTAAACCACACCGGATTCCGCAGATACAGTACATCAACCGGGAAACCGGGCTGAAAGAAACGGAACGGGTTTATGGTGAACAAGCACTGATGTTTCTGTATCACACCCGATCCGGTGTGTTCCTGCGTAAACACCTGTTTCGTCATCCCTGGTTCAGCCACCTGAACGCGATAAAAAAGCGCCTGTGGCTCAGCCGCAGGCACATCCGTGAATTTGCGGATACTTTCGGTGTCGCGATCGATGAAGCAGAAAAACCCATCGGCGACTATCACTCGCTGGATGAATTTTTCTGCCGCCGTCTGACACCACAGGCCCGTCCTCTGTGCCCGGAGCACCGGGCGCTGCTGTCACCGGCGGATGGCCGGGTACTCTGTTACCCCATCCGGCCAGGCGCCAAAATGCAGCTCAAGGGCCAGCAGGTCAGTCTGGAAGCGCTGCTCCGGTCTGCGGAAAGCGCAGCGGCACTTGATGGCGGCACAGCCCTGGTGATCCGGCTGGCTCCCAAAGACTATCACCGTTTCCATTTTCCGTGTGACGGGACACTGGCTCACCAGAAAAATATCTCAGGACCACTGGAATCAGTGCATCCGATCGCTTTAAGCAGTGGCGCCCAAAGTTTCCTGAATAAACGCACGATCACCACCATCACATCACCGCACTTCGGGGAGATTGTCATGGCAGAAATTGGTGCCCTGACGATTGGCACCATCGAACAAACATTCAGTGGCACGACCTTTTCACGGGGTCAGGAAAAAGGCTGTTTTCGTTTTGGCGGCTCAACCGTCGTCCTGCTGTGGGGCCCCGAAGGCCCGACAGTCGATGCAGACATCCTGGCCAACAGCACCAGCGGCATTGAAACACTGGTGAAATACGGCACACAAATCGCTGCCCTGCATAACAATTAACAGATTTAACATCATCGACAGATTCAACGACCATGAAACAAAACTACATTATTCATACACCAAATGATGCCGCTGAAAAGCAGGCACAGCTCGGCGGTAAAGCGGGCAACCTGTTCCGCCTTCAGTCGGCGGGGCTCAAAGTCCCTGAGTTTATCTGCATCTCTGCAGAGGCATACCGTCAGTCAACCGCCGCCATCCGGCCACAAATCCGGCAATATCTGGACCAGTGCCAGTTCGGCTCGCTCGACTCACTCACCGCAACGGCCAAAGCAATACAGGCCCTGATTTTGTCTTGTGAACTCCCCGAAGCCCTGTGTCAGGCGCTGGAGGAACACCTCAATCACTTTGAAACGACGACGCAGTTCTCCGTCCGTTCATCAGCCATCAGTGAAGATGGTGACCGAAACTCCTTTGCCGGACAGCTCGGTACATGGCTGAATGTCAGTGGTGCCGATATTCAGGCCAAAATCAAAGCCTGCTGGGCCAGTGCTTTTGAACCCGGCGTGCTGACTTATATTCACCAGCGCACCAATATCCGTCATGAAGAGAATGCGGTTGCCGTGGTAATTCAGCGGATGGTGCATGCTGTCAGTTCAGGCGTCATGTTTCAGGCTGACCCGCAAAACGGGCTGGAAAAACTGGCCATTGCCGCCGGTTACGGACTGGGAGAAGGCATTGTTGGCGACAAGGTAGAAACCGATTTATACCTCTTTGATAAACCTACCCGGACATGGCAGCTGCACATCGAAGAGAAACAGCGGCAACTGCGCAGTCATCCCGGAGGCGGCACGCAGGAAACCAGAGTACAACCGGACCTGCAAAAACAGGCGGTGCTTTCTGAGCAGCAGCGGCTGGCCCTGCTGCAGGCTTCAGACCAGATAGCCCGGATTTATACCACCTGGCAGGATATCGAATGGTCGTTCGATCACAGCGGGCAACTTTATATTCTGCAGTCCCGCCCGATCACAACGATTCCCGCCGGACATGAACGTGTCTTTGATAACTGTAATATTGCAGAAAGCTATCCGGGTATCATTCTGCCGATGACATTTTCCATCGTCCGCAATGATTATTATCACTGCATGAAAGGCACGATGCAGATGCTGGGTATCCCGGCCAGTGTGATCAAAGACCGGGAAGACGTGTTACAGCATCTGGTCGGATTTATTCATGGCCGCACGTATTACAACATCAGTAACTGGTACCGGATATTTCTGACCATTCCTTATTTTAAACAACGGTTTATTCACTTTTTTGAACAAATGGTCGGCACCGACGGTTCCTTCACCGACAATCTGGATGACATGCCGCTCAGCCGCTCAGCGCGTTTGAGAACAGCGGTGATGTTTCCGCTGAAACTGGGCTATTACGCACTGCGCCACCGGCAGATGATCAACAAATATTTTGCGATTACCGCTGAAATCCGCCGGGATTACGAAGCCATTGATACCGACAATGCCGGTTCTGATACGCTCATCGCAGCACTGCATCAGCTGGTGATCCGGTTTACCGAATCGATGGCGTTCCCGCTGCTCAATGATTTTTATGCCATGTCCTTTATGGCGCTGACCCGCGAGCAGTTTGCCAGGGCCGGTATTGCCGATGCAGATAATCTCATCAATCAGTTACTCGGCAATCAGTCGGTAGAGAGCACCAAACCTGTTGATTCCCTCAATACCCTGATCACACAGGTTCGACGCGATGAACAACTGCAGTCCTGTTTAAAACGGCTGAAACAGATGCCACATCTGAACCAGCCACAGGCGCTCGCCAGTGCGCTGACTCACGAAGGATACACAGCTTTTGCCGCGGCGCTGAAAGGGCATATTGAACGCTACGGCTACCGGTCCCCGAAAGAACTGATTATGGAAGCCAGTACTTTCCACGAAAATCCATTCCATTTACTGCATATCCTGCTCGAGTCAGCGGCACAGGAACCGTCAGAGCCAGCACCAGCGACCGATGCCGGACCGCAGCTGGAAGCCGCACTCAGTCAGAGTAAGAAAAAACGCTGGCTGAAATGGTTACTGAAGAAAACACGCCAGGCGATTGCTAACCGCGAAGCCACCCGTCTGGACCGGGGGCTGCATTTCTCTTTCTTCAGAACCCTGCTCCACCATATCGGTCACCGTCTGGTCAGCGAAAATATGCTCACCCGGGCGGAGGATATTTTCTATCTGACATTATCTGAACTGGAAGATTTTCGTCAGGGTTGCGGCGTCACCTCAGACTTCAGGCCGTTAGTGGCACTGAGAAAGAATGAGGTAAAAAATCAGGAGCGAAAAACGCAGGATAACAAAATATTTACCCGCGGCAGCGTTTATGCCAATACAATCCCGGATATCCGGCTGAATTTACAAGACAATCCGGATATATTAAAAGGCGTCGGCTGTGCCGGAGACCGGGTCAGTGCACCCGCACGGATTATCACCGACCCGTCTCAGGGCTCTGACCTGAAAGGCCGGATTATGGTCTCAGAAACAACCGATCCGGGTTGGGTATTTTTAATGACGATGTCAGCGGGGTTAATCTCAGAACGGGGCAGCCTGCTGTCTCATACTGCCATTATTGGCCGGGAACTGGGCATTCCGACGGTGGTTGGCGTGAAACACGCCACCCGTTATATTCAGGATGGCAGCCCAATCACCCTGAACGGAAAAACCGGGGAAATTCATCTGAATGAAGCAAAGAACCCGGCGGTTTCTCCCGTGTCTGAAACGGATTCAGCCACCGGAGCAGAGCAACTGCCAGCCTGACGCGGCCGTCCGTCCCTCCCCCTGAAAAAGGGGGAGAGTCTGATAAGAGGGACAAGGGTATGATAAGAGAAACAGGAGTCTGTTTTGTGGCGTAAAGTATTCAAAATCATAGGTCTGTACAGCCGGGAACGCAGTCCTGCCGGGATCACCCTGCTGATTTCGGTTCTGTTGCTGGCCCCCGTCATCAAACATCCCGTCCACCCGGTCGTCCTGTTTACCGGCATACTTTCAGCAGTGTTGATGTTATTCCTGATTCGCCTGTCTGATGATTTATGCGATCTGGGGATTGATCGCATCGCTCACCCGGAGCGCCTGCTGTGCCGCGATCAATTCAGTGTGTCTATTCTGAAACGATGTCGCTGGCTGGTAACAGGGCCGCTCATCGTCATGAATACTGTGGCGGCAGCCCACCCTGTTGCCATGCTGATTTTTTTACTGTCCGCCCTGCTGATTTGCAGCTTATTTTTTTTCATCAAGCCCTGGCTGCCAACCTTGGTTCATACCGCATTGCTGAATGCGATGCTGGGTATTTTTCCCTGTTATGCCGGGGTATTAACCACCGGGCACATCGGGATGGCACACCTGCTGATGGCGCTTTTCTTCTGGCTCGGCAGCTTTGCCCATGATTTATCTCACTCGCTGCTGGATACGGCGCACACCCCTCCCGGTCAGCTCAAACCACTGAACCGGTTCAACCAGAAAACACTGGCGATGACATCACTGGCCCTTTATTTACTCAGTGCCGGCACCGGTTATCTGCTGTTTCACTATCAGGCAGTCAGCTCTGTTTTCCTGGCCGCACTTGGCATTTGCACACTGGTGATCATACGTCTGGAATGCGCACTCATCCGCCATCCGACCCGCAATACAGCCCGGCCGTTTTACGTCTGGGGCTACCTGTTCTTTCTGCTACCGGTGCTGGCCGACATCGCTTTCCACCTGTTTCACTGAGCAACCTGATCTGAGCGCGCTCAGCCGCTACCGGCGCTGTCGCTAACCACTTTTTCCATCAGAAAATTGTTAAGGATTTGTCCGCGTATCTCACATGCGTTTTCACGAACCACCGAAAACCCCATGTGTTCATAAAACGGTCTGGCGGTCAGACTGACTTCGGAATAAAACCGGGTCATCCCGGCTTTTGCCCCGGTCTCCAGCACATGCTGCATCAGTGCTGTTCCCACACCCAGCCCCTGATATTGATGATGGCAGAAAAAATGGTCAATCAAACCATCCGGCTGTAAATCGGTATAGCCGACAATTGTCCCGTTGATTTCAGCCACAACCGGCTGATTATCATCCATCTTCTGCTGCCAGATCGCCATATCAAATCCCTCCGGCGCCCATGCTTGTGTCTGGGCCGGTGAATAATCCCGAATGTTGATATGGCGCACCGTATGATAAAAAAGTTGCCACAACATCGGGGCATCACTGGATTGATAAGCCCGGATAGTGAGTGCTGTCAATGTCTTTTCCCCGCAGATTATTCTGATTTTCAGTAAGGTATCGAATTCTGATCACCCGGACAACCGGAAAAATAATGTAGGCATCGGCCTTCACCTTGGTTATAGTTGATTATATTTATCCAGATCCGGAGACAAATATGCCAGAAAAATGCCGGTGGTATTGTGTCACTTCGGTGTTGCTTTGCCTGCTTTTAGCCGGGTGTTCCGGACAGTTTTTGTTTCGCAATATCGACTGGTTCGTACGTGATTATGTGGATGACTATGTCTCACTCACGGATGCGCAGGAAGAGATACTGGATGAAGAAGTTCACCGCATCCAGCGCTGGATGATTCATCATGCAGTCGCAGAATACATCCGCTTTCTTGATCAGCTCTCCGGACTCAACCCGGCTGAGATTTCATCCGGTGAATTCTCATCACTCCGGCAACAAACACTGGTGTTTACCCGCACACTGATGAAACAGGCAGCCCCTGCAATCACCCGCCTTTCAGAAACGTTCACGCCAGAACAGTCCCAGCAATTTATCTCGGCTTTACACCAGCGCCATCATGATCTGAATAAAAAATATCTGTTTGGGACTGCCGAAGAACTCAGGGAAAAAGCCGAAAAACGCATCCGGGAACGTCTGGAAACATGGCTGGGCGATCTGACGCCAGAACAAAATCAAACGATCCGGGTCTGGATCAACCATAACGATATGAATTCACGGACCTGGCGAACCTGGCAGCACAAGCTGGAAGCGGAAGCACAGTCTTTGATGGACCAGAGAAAAAAGCCGGCAAGCTTTCAGGCCCGGCTCAATGACTTATTACAAAATACAGAAAGCTATTACCCTCCTGGCTTTCGCAGGCTGGTTGAACATAATCAGCGCACCAGTCAGACTTATCTGTTGCAAATCATCCACCAGATGACTCCGGCCCAGACAAAACATTTCCGGCAAGAAATACAGGACTGGAAAGATATCGCACTGGAAATTCAAAACACGGTCATCAAATAACGTCAGGGTGACCGGAAAGTATGATGATACGGTCATAAACCTCTCGCCAGCCGCCACGCCACCCGTTATGATAACGCTTTCTGTTCATAGCGCTTTTTGTTCATAGCGCTTTTTGTTCATGGCGCTGTCTGTTCATAGCGCTTTCTCTGTTCATACTGCGTATTAATCCTGAAAGGTAAGGAATCATTAATGTCTGTCTGTGCTGTACTCTTCGATATGGATGGCCTGCTGCTTGATAGCGAACGGCCGGCGCTGAAAAACTTTCAGGCGACCTGCCGGCAGTTTGGTCTGAATGATTTTACGGAAGTGTATCTGACCTGTATCGGCACCAACCTCGCCCGGACGCACGAGATTTTACAGCAAGCCATGGGACAGGTGGTCGATTATCCGGCATTCGCCCAAACGCGGGAGGAAAATTATCAGGCGCTGCTCGCGCAGGGAAATGTACCGCTGAAACCCGGCGCTTCTGAACTCCTTCAACAACTTCAGGCACTGGGCATGCCTATGGCAGTCGCCACATCGACCCACCGGGAACGCGCATTACTGAAACTTCGCCAGACCGGGCTGACCGGTTATTTTCAGACGGTGATCGGCGGCGATCAGGTCACACACAGTAAACCTGCCCCGGAAATTTATCTGAAAGCCGCCGCCGCATTGAATATCGCTCCGGCAGATTGCCTCGTACTGGAAGATTCAGCCAATGGTGTGCGTGCCGGTGTCGCAGCCGGTATGCAGGTCATTCAGATCCCGGATCTCATTCAGCCGGATGCGCAGCTGCTGACGCTGGGACATACGGTCTGTGACAGCCTGACCGAAGTACCCCGGCACTGTACATTCACTCCTGCAAACATTTCTGCGGTTGATTCATGTTGTCATTAAGGAGAATACGATGACCCTCACCCACTGGCTACCCTTTTTCACCATTTGTTTGCTGGGCGCGATGTCTCCCGGTCCCAGCCTGGCTATTGTCGCCCGGCATGCTTTGGCAGGCAATCGTTTGAACGGGCTGGCGGCGGCATGGGCGCACGCCTGCGGCATTGCTTTCTATGCGTTTATCACGATGTCAGGTCTGGCGATTATCCTCCGGCAACACCCGACGTTGTTTCAGGCCATCAGCTATGCCGGCGCTATCTATCTTGCTTATCTTGGTTTCAGGGCACTCCGGTCTCAAAATGGTCTGGCAGCTAAACTGGAATCAGGCCAGCAAACCTCCGTGTTACAATCGGCCCGTGAAGGCGCACTGATCTCCTTGCTGAATCCGAAAATTGCCTTGTTTTTTATCGCGCTGTTCAGCCAGTTTGTCGCACTGGGTCATGAGATAACCGGCCGGATCATTATCGTTGCCACACCGGCGGTAGTGGATGGTTTGTGGTACAGCCTGGTGACATTGTTGCTGTCAAGTGCACACGTGGTCGACCGTATCCGGTCCAAAGCCGTGATGGTTGATCGCCTGTCAGGAATCGTATTGATTTTACTGGCTGTCCGGGTTCTTTTCGTTATCTGACCGCCCGGACAGAACACGCCCCGGAGTCACCATTCAATCCGGATCGGGGTGCCGACTTTGACCAGCGCCATAAATTCGTCCATTTCGTGGTTGGTTAACGCAATACAGCCATCGGTCCAGTTAAACCGCTGAGCCACATGACCCAGACTGCCGAAACCATTTTTTTGTCCGTGGACCATGATCAACCCACCGGGGGAAACCCCGGCTTTTCTGGCGTTGGCGATGTCCTGCTCATTCGGATAGCTGATATGCATCGCCCGGTAAAAGGACGAATCTTCTTTTTTATAGTCCAGTGTATACGTCCCTTCGGGCGTTTTTTCATCCCCCTGCTGCCGTTTGTGACCTTTCGGATTCGCACCCAGCGCAATTCGAAACTGTTTCACCACCTGATTCCCGTTCATCAGATACATTATCCGCTCGGATTTATCAACTTTCACCAGATCAACGCTGGCGTATCCGGGCAGGGAAATCAGGCAAACCATCAACAACATCAATTTCATAAGGAAGTGATCATCTCTCATCGCTGACTCAAAAACCTCCGGGTCATCAGGGCGTGTTTAAAGCGGTCATGGTATGTCGGTTTAATTTTAGTTCAGACCGAATCAATCGTCAGGTGTCCGTCTCTTCTCTCAGCCAGTTTTTGAACACCTCAATCCGGGCCAGACGAGACGATTCGGGATCATGCCAGATATCAAACCGTAAACCGGGTGTCAGCGCAATATCAAATGGCTTGACCAGCAGTCCACGCTCAATAAAATCATCTGCAAAACTCAGTGGTGCCAGACATGCCCCATGCCCGGCAGCCACTGCATTCAGCGCCATATCAAACGTCGTCACTTCCATCCACATCACATCTTCACCCGACATTGCAACACCCGCGACCTGAAACCAGTGCTGCCATGAAGTATGCTGCGCATCAATCCCTTCGATGAGCCAGCATTTCAGCAACTGTTCTGGTGTGGTGAATTTTATTGATTCTGCCAGTTCAGGCGAACAGAAAGGAATCAGTGCTTCCTCAAAAAGTAACTCTTTGTGAAAGCGGCGATTATCGAGTTCCGTAATCAGATTCTGCCAGATAGCCACGTCCACACGGGTATAGTCCTGATCGGGAATTTCACAGCAGGAATAAACCCGGACCTGAATCTTCGGATAACGCATGGTAAACTTCCACAGTTTGGGCATCAGCCAGCGGGAAGCAAATGACGGGGTTGTATACACCTCCAGCGGGCCTTCTACCGGCTCCGACTGAATCGTATTCAGCCCGGAGATGATCTGTCCGAAGCCATCATTCACCCGCTCAAACAGAATTTCTCCTTTGCGCGTCAGCCGCATATCACGTTTATGACGGACAAAGAGTTTGCAATCCAGCGCCTCTTCTAACTGGCGTATTTTCTGACTGACAGCCGCCTGACTCACACATAATTCACGGGCTGCTTTGGTGTAACTGCCCAACCGGGCGGACACTTCAAAATACCGCAGCCCTGAGAGCCATCTTAATCGTTTATCCATAAGCTTTACTTATTATTTATATAATCATTCATCGTTCGTCTTTCCTGTTGATAATACGCATACTGACGCCATTATGTCACGTCAATGGAATCATAATGATGATAAAAATGGTACTTCAATGGGATATCAGCTTCCGTATTTCACTGAAAAAGCGTGATTTTGTATGGCAAACACGTTCACATTCAACCAAACCTTCCACCCTGCCGGAATGCTTTTCAGTGCACCTCAGAAAAGACACCGGCCTGCCCACAGAGCAGGATGATCAGAGTGATTATCGTAAATATTTATAACTTCAGCTTAAGTAGCATAACCTGACATGGATGCCTGTCAGTCACTGACTGCGTATTTTCTGATTGCGCAACCGTCCTATCTGATGCAGCATATTCATCACATCATTCACAACAAAGGAATTCATATGTTGATCAGCAATCTGGAAGTGGTTCCCGGAAAAACAATTACCCGGCATCTGGGCCTGGTTCAGGGCAGTACTGTCCGGGCAAAGAATGTCGGACGCGATATAATGGCTGGCCTGAAAAATATCACCGGCGGAGAACTCAAAGGTTATACCGAACTGCTGGAAGAATCCCGCGCGGAAGCGATGGCGCGAATGAAAGCACAGGCCGAATCCATTGGCGCCAATGCGGTAATTAATGTTCGCTTCTCGACGTCTTCTGTTGCTCAGGGAGCTTCCGAGATCTTTATTTACGGAACGGCTGTTGTCGTGGAGTAATGCCATGAACGCCATTCTTTCCCTGATTACATTTATCGTCCTGATTAGCATTGGCTATTTTGCCGGACGCTGGCTTGAAAAACGCCATTATCAGCGCATATTTCAGCGTGAAGAAATATTTCGTGATTTGGTGGTCATTCCGGGACGCCAAATCCCTGCCGGTGTGACTGAGACCACACTCGTTTGTGGCAGTGTGGTGATTTCCGTCGACTACTTTAAAAGGATTCTGGCCGGATTGCGGATGATTTTTGGTGGCCGGCTGAACAGTTATGAAAGCCTGCTGGACCGGGCCCGCCGTGAAGCGATTCTCCGGGTTCAGGAACAGGCGAGCGACCTGAATGCTTTTGCAGTCTATAATCTGAAGATGGAAACTTCATCGGTCTCGAAGGGGCGCGGTAACAACATAGGCAGTATTGAAGTGATTGCTTATGGTACCGCACTGATCAAATGACATTCCCACAGAAAAATCCGCGTATTCCGGAAGGGATTAATAACCCCGCAGCCCACCCGCTGCGGGAGTTGATTTTTCTCGGATCAGGTTTATGTATCCTGCTGCTGTTAACGGCTGTACTCATCTGGACGATGTTCACACATTTCGCCCAATGGATTCCGGTTCGCTGGGAAGCCCGGATCGCTCCGGACATCTCTACCCCGGCTGAATATCAGGCCTCCCGCCAACAGCTGCAAGCCCGTCTGGATCAACTGCTCACAGCAATGAACACAGCTTCGCCATCTACAGCGTTTGACCCCGGTGTCTCCATTGAACTCAATATGATGAAAAGCGATGAAGCCAATGCTTTTGCAACTCTCGGCCCGCAGATTTTTGTCACCACAGCCCTGCTCGATGAGGTTCACTCTCAAATCGGGCTGGATATGGTGCTGGCGCATGAAGCGGCACATATTGTCCACCGCGATCCGATCCGGACGCTGGCGGGAACTCTGGGTGTGCAACTGCTGATGTCAATGGTGACAGGCAATACACAGGTCGCCACACTCAGCGGAAGCGGCAGCCAGCTGTTACTGCTCCGCTACAGCCGGGAACAGGAAACCGCAGCCGACGAGCTGGCCCTGAAAACACTCTGGCGGGTTCATGGAACGTTAAGCGGTGCAGACGAGTTTTTTCAGCAAATTCTGAATAAAGACAACCATAGACTCCCTACATTTCTGCTCTCTCACCCGCATCCTCAGGCCCGGATTGAGCACATCCGCCAGATGATGCAGCAATACGACTTTTAAATCGACGAATCACTGGCTTATGCCAAGGCCATCGGTGCAGATCCCATCATGCAGTTACCGACACTCAAGGATAAAAACGGCAATGATGCCAGCGTTGCAGGCTGGCATGTTTCTCAATCATCAACTATTGCTGAAATGCCGGACGGGCTGCAATCATTTGTTGCCAGCGCAACAAATGCGGATAAGCCTCCATTGGCAGTTCCAGCGCATTTTTCGCCATAGTAAACGTCACAAAGGCGGTAATATCTGCAACCGTAAACCGGTCACCGGCAATGTATTCACTTTCACTCAGCCGGTCATTGAGCTGTTCTAAAAAGCGGATACTGCGCTGCTTAGCTTCCTCTCCCCATTCGGCCACACAATTTTCGCGGTCTTTATAAATTGCGGTGAGATGACGAAATGCAAACGACACCATTTGTAATCCCTCACACTCCACAATCCGCTGCCACATTTCAACCTGCGCTTTTTCTTTCGCTCCCGTGCCAAACAATGCTTTATCGTTCCCGACGCTTTCATCGAAATAGCGACAGATAGCAAGACTTTCACAAATCGTGCTGCCGTCATCCAGCTCCAGCATGGGCACTTTTCCGTTCACACACTTGCGTACATAGTCCGGATCCAGGTTATCGCCTTGCCGGACGTTGATCTCAACCCGCTCTGCTTCAGCGCCGATTTCTTTGAGAAAAAAGCTCACCCGCAGGCAATTCGGTAATCCATTCATTTGGTAAATTTTCATTCATGTTCCCTTTCACAATAACTAACTGATCGTTCTGAATTCTATTTAACCTAATAACTAAACGATCAGTCAAGAATAATCTGATAAACTATGACGGTTTGAATCAGTTATATCGGGAAGTACCAGCACACATGGCACGTAAAGCAAATTTTGACAGGCAGGAAAAGTTACTGATTGCAATGGAGTTATTCTGGAAAAAAGGGTATGCAAATACCTCTGTTTCTGAGTTGGTGGAGGCGTTGAACATTAACCGCTTCAGCCTTTACAACACCTACGGAGACAAACAACAACTCTATTATGAAGCGCTGGAAACCTATCTCAATCACGTTTCTTTCCCTTTAGCAAAGCCGCTGGCAAAAGAAGATGCGGATTTAGACACGCTGGCTGATTTCCTGAAAAAGTTTGCGAAACGCCAGCGGGAAAAAACATGTGGATGCTTCGTCCAAAATGCACTGGTTGAGCACGCCGGAGAAGATCATCAGGTCCTGCGCAAGGGCCACTTTATTTTTGATTACATGCTGGAGATTTTCACCCACGCACTGGAAAATGCCAAACGTCAGTCGCAGATTTCACCGGACACCAACGTGCACCAGCTAGCCAGATTACTGCTGAATCATATTCAGGGCATGCGGGTGCTGGGCAAAGCGAAACGCTATGATGATTTAGATGATGCGGTGGCATGTTTGCTGGGGTTGCTCAATGGGTACAGAGTAGAGAAACATTAGTATGAATTATATACAAACTAAAAAGGTCCGTTGGTTTACCAGCCTCGTCGATGTACTGGGCTGGCTTGAAATTAAAGCGGAAGATTACGACTGGCATTTCTCGGATGTAGATGGTGGTTGGGAAACACTGAGCGATCCTTCATGGGTAACAGGCGAAGAATTAGCCAGGAATTTGGCGGATTTTGATTATCAGTTCATATGGTCGGTTATATCGGTCTTTCCCAAAGGTACCAAACCTTTCACCAGTGAAGAACCTTACGCTAATGGTAACCCTGAGTTCTGGTCGGGAAAACCCGAAAAACAGTTGAGTGATTCATTATTTGAAATTGTGTGTTGGGACAGCAGTGCAACATTGTTTATCGGATTGCCTCCTGAGCTTGAGAAAAAATTGCTCAAAAATGCCCCGGGTATTAAAGACTTAAACAAGCAAAATGAGCAGCGTCGGCGTTAGTACATACAAAACTCATCCTTCACCAAAGCTCAATAAATCACCAAACCAAGAAAACTATTCAGGGATGAATGGTCAGGCTTTTCAGCACAGGGACGTGCTTAAAAGCCGGTTCTGGACAACACGCACAAAAGCCAAATAAAAAGATTTTCTGGTTCGTCTTTCATCTTTGAAAGATGAACTGGTTTGTTATACAGATTTATGTCAATGTAACTAAAGCTTTTATGGCTTTATCCCGTGTAAGTAGACGGGAATTAACCTTCACGCTCGAGAATGACTTGTTAAAAATCTGAACAGTCATGCTATTTTCTTGGAAAGTTAGCCCAAGCCCCCAGACATCCCCAGATTTTGGGCGATTATCCATTAATTCAGTGGTTATTAGCTTAGAAACTTTGTTTAAGGGTTCGAGGACAAAATAATCAGGAACAATCCTTATGCACAAGTATGCCTCTGAAGTTAACCGCTCAATATTTACTTTACGCACATCAAACCAATAACCACCTGATTGATTTTTTGCAACTGCCGGAGATAGTAAACTAATCCGATCTTTATGAAAAACAGTGGTATTTGAGTATTTTTTAAATCCAAGAGCCTGTAATACATCCAAATTGTGATCTCTTGTTACGCGGCTATCTACCATGCTACTACTTCCGAAAATTGTCCCAGGGAGGGCTACAGACCAACGCAAATCAACTTTGCTATCCCCACCATGTTTTTTTAAAGGCGAAAAATGCTCCAATATAAATCAATTAAATATTACTGATTAACATTGGCTCCATATACGCTTATGAACAGCTTCAATACAAAAATTTACGTGGATTGTGACTAGCTATAGTCCAAAATAATTCTTCACCCAATTTCACTCTAAGTTCTGTCGACAGACGTTTCTCTGAATACTTCTCACTTTCTACCATATAGAAATCAGAACCAAATAATACATGCGATAAAATTTCCTTATCTTGAAGTAAAATTTTTAAGTATGATGAATTTTCTTGAAAATTAAATATTGTATATGAGATATCGGTGTATAAATTTGGATAATTTCTACTTTGTATCATATCAACAATTTTTTTAACCCAAGTAGGATAGCTGATATCTCTCGGTTCATCTAAGTGTCTCTTCCATTCAGAGATCCCTCCAAAATGAGCAAGACAAACCTTTAATTTGGGAAAGACTTCCATAATTTCTTTATAGTTATCGGGATCAGCAAAAGAATGAGCAACTTCTTTTTTATATTTTTTTGAATTAACGGAGCCAGGAGAACAATGAGCTAACAATGGAATATTATTCTCAGACATATACGGGTAAATATATTCCATCAAAATGGGGTGATCAGGCCTGTACCCTAAGGTCGGATAGATTTTTACACCTTTAAATCCATTTTCTTCAATTAATGATTTCAGCCTATCTAACGCCAATGGCCTTCTTGGATCTATATGGGCAAAAGGAATTAATATATCTTTATATATTTCTGATTTAGCAAGCTTGGCTAATTCCTTATGCTGTTGATCTATATCTTCTTCTACTTCCCCTGCCCCCATATAAGCCATATCCATCGGTAAAATGATAAATTTTGTTTTTTGGGGATAATACCCCATCAAATTCAATAAATTATCTTCCTGTGTTTCTCTGTAAGCAGCTTTTATAAATGCTGAATATCTATGCATTTTGTCATTTTTTGTCCAAGGGATGATTACTTTCATAATCCCTCGCAATACCCAGCGCAGTGGCTTTATTCTTGCGGCTGGAACTAGAAATAAAGGGAAATATCTATTAGGAATATGTTTATGAGTAAACAAATGGTTATGGCAGTTATATATGATTTTATCATCCATACTTTGTCCCCTTTTTTAGATAATAAAAACATCCAGGAACAGTCACCGCCAACAAGTCCCCACCCAGAGCAAAATTCCGGACGAATTTTGAAGCTGTCTGAGCAGGATATGAGCACAAACCCACTCAAGTAAAACCACCAAAACTAATCCATCAACACCGTATATGCTAAACGTAGTATAAAGTGGTCAAAATTCAACTCAGAAAATGTTGTGAAGTCCAATCTGTATTCCAACTCAAAGCATTAAAACAAGCGCCACACTTCTCCTTCACCAAAGCTAAATAAATCACCAAACAAAGAAAACCATTCAGGGATGAATGGTTAGGCTTTTCAGCACAGGGACGTGCTTAAAAGCCGGTTCTGGACAACACGCGCAAAAGCCAAATAAAAAAGATTTTCTGGTTCGTCTTTCATCTTTGAAAGATGAACTGGTGCGCTATCGACATTGCCCATGAAACCGGTGAACGATTTAGCGCATCATATCAACCGCCGCTGGCGTGATTCTGCCCTGTATGCATTCCCACCAAAAACCATAAACCTGCATGAAACTCATAGACTTTTTCCGCCCGCCCCGCCACACTATGGGGATGATTGACCAGCAGATTTGATTCACCCAACCATGAAGACATCACTCGACCACCTTCCCGAAAGAAAGCAGCATGAGCTGGCGCAGATTTCAGCCATTCTCCGCAATACGCTGGATGAATATCTCGTCGGGAAGCAAGGGAGTAAATCCGGGTTTCAGATTCATAAAATCATTCTGTTTGGCAGCCATGCCAAAGGCGGCTGGGTCAGTGATATTCCCAATGGTTATGTCTCCGATTACGATGTTCTGGTGATCGTGAACAAAGATGCGCTGGTCGATGAGGATATTGTCTGGCGCAAAGCGGAAGAGCAGATCGAGCGCAAAGTCAAAAGCGCCCCGCTGGGGTTAATTGTGCATACCCTAAATGAAGTCAATGAGCAGCTTCAGAAAGGCCACTATTTTTTTAAAGATATCCGCGAGCAAGGGATTTTGCTGTTCGATGCAAATAAGAAGGCACTGGCTGAGCCGGGAGATTTGACGGATGAAGAGCGGCTTGAGATTGCGCAGGGGCATTATAATCATTGGTTCCAAAGTGCAAAAGAATTTCAAGAGTTCTTTGAGCTTGCAATTACAAAAGGCTACATCAATAAAGCCGCTTTTGAACTTCATCAGGCTACCGAGCGCTTTTATGCCTGTACCCTGCTTACTCTGACAAATTACCTGCCTAAAACTCATAATCTCGAAAAACTGAAAAAGTATTGTGCGGATCAGGATTTGGCTTTTGCGGATATTTTTCCGATGGATGATAAATTTCACCGGCGGAGTTTTCGTCGCTTACAGCGGGCTTATATTGATGCACGATATTCAATGCATTATGAGATTACTGAGGAAGAGCTTCGGTATCTGGCTGGTGAGGTGGAGAAGTTGAAGGAGCTGGTTGAACGGGTTTGTTTGGTGCGATTGCAGGGGTGAGCGACCTATCGTTCCCACGCTCCCGCGTGGGAATGCATACTGCAGCTGAATCGCACTTCATCAATATCTATTTCCCGACAAGCCGGTTCTATTCGCATCCTGCTCAGAGAACCTGAAAATTTGTCCATGAATTTTCGCCCTTGGATTGGAATTTTCTTTTGGAAATGTCTGTCTCTCAATTTTCTCGTTCCCATATAGGATGATAAACAATCTTAAATCAGAGAAATACAGAATAATAAACAGTCTCCAATCTCGACATTATTACTTGTGGATACTTATCTAATTTGGTTGTCATGAGTTTTCTTTTGCATGTCTTGCTATATTTTCAATGCCATCAACAACGGATTTTATCTTTGAATAATTTTCAAAATACCGAACGTTGCAATCTGCTACCCTCTTGTGAATTGAAGTGCAATAATCAAAAGCTTCTTTGTCACCAAGCTCAAGTGAACTACTTAACTCTTTATATATGTCACTCAGCTCTTTCTTAATCTGTTGAATATTACGAAGGTGCATCATATACAAATTGTAGGCTTGTTGGAACCCATGACTACCAATATACGGGGAGTCCAAAAGGTCAAAATCATTGCGCCTTGCCATAACTTCCTGTGTTTGGTGGATAACTATCTCAAGAGCATCCTTTGTTTCATCAACGCAAGTTTTAAAATATAAACGCTTGTCTTTATATTCTTTCTTTTCATCAAGCTTGAATAGCCTCATGTAATTGAAAAAAGTCAGCACCAACGCAGCAACTGAAATTATTACACTAAAATATTCCATAGTTCTTACCGAGGAAATAAATCAAGTATTTTTCACACTTCATAAAATCTGACAAAAATCTGGGAACAGGCACCATATAACTCCCAATAAACCCCACCCCCAGGGCAAAATTCAGGACGAATTTTGAGGTTGTCTGAGCAGGATGCGAATACAACCGTCCCGGCCAACACCAAAGCACCCAAAGGCTCTTTCTGGTTCCTCTTTGAGCCAGCAAAGAGGAACTGGTGCACAATCACCGATGCCAAATAAAACGGCGAACGAAACAGCGCATCATACAGCCTCACTCAAATAAAACGCCAAAACTAACCCGTCAATAGACTTATGCTAAACGTAGTATAAAGTGGTCAAAATTCAACTCAGGAAATGTTGTGAAGTCCGGTATGCATTCCCACGCGGAGCATGGGAACGAGCGCATTAATACCAAATCTTCCGGGGACAGGCATCATATAACACCCAAGAAATCCCCCACCCCAGGGCAAAATTCACGACGAATTTTGAGGTTGTCTGAGCAGGATGCGAATACAACCGTCCCGGCCAACACCAAAGCACCCAAAGGCGCTTTCTGGTTTGGCTTTGAGCCAGCAAAGAGGGACTGGTGCGCGTTCACCGATGCCAAATAAAACGGCGAACGAAACAGCGCATCATACAGCCGCATTTAAATAAAACGCCAAAACTAACCCGTCAACATACTTATGCTAAACGTAGTATAAAGTGGTCAAAATTCAACTCAGGAAATGTGGTGAAGTCCGGTATGCATTCCCACGCGGAGCATGGGAACGAACACAAACACTGACCTTAAAAAGTAAAAAAGCCCGGAAGAGTGGGCTTTTGAGCGTCGTAATTCACTCTTTTTTGTTTAGTTTTGGGCGCTCGACAATGTAGGCGTACAGAGCAATGAGGGGAAATATGACAAAGGCATGCTCTCCCAGACTATGCCAGAATATATATGCTGCAATCGCAGCAACAACCGAAAATAATATTAATAAAATTCGATCCTTTATCCAGCTTCGCATTAGTGTGTCCTTAGTGCTGGTTGTTTTAAAGCCTCATCAGCCGCCCACGCAGGGAAACCAAGCTCCCGGAACGCTTTCTATAGTTCTGCCCGGCTGCATGACGTCGCTCTGGTTGTTGCCATAAGAGCCGAACCAATGATTACACCGGCGTAGCCCGCCGCAGTGATACCGGCGACAGTTGTCCCTGCTGCTCTTCCTGCAATCGTAGCAATTGGCATATCCGCGGCTTTTGTCATCAGAGACGTTTCTATGCTTGCGAGCGCACCAGACATTGTTGTTACACTGCCAAACACAGTTTTTGGGGTAGGAACTCCCATTGAATCCATATACGTCTCAATGTTATACGTAAACGTGTCTATATCAAATCGACAAATAGCCATTTTGTTGATATTACTCCTCATGATATGCACTATATTGCGCAATTATTACTTAAAAACTGGCAGTAAACAAGTCGTAAAATAAACAGTCTCTCACGAACGGATTTCACGGAAAGCTTCATAAATATTCCGGCGGTAACCTTCCGGGAACAGGCACCATACGCCCCCCAAGAAATCCCCACCCCAAGGGCAAAATTCAGGACGAATTTTGAGGTTGTCTGAGCAGGATGCGAATACAACCGTCCCGGCCAACACCAAAGAACCCAAAGGCTCTTTCTGGTTCCTCTTTGAGCCAGCAAAGAGGAACTGGTGCGCGTTCACCGATACCAAATAAAGCGACGAAATAAACGGCGCATCATACAGCCTCACTCAAATAAAACGCCAAAACTAACCAGTCAACACACTTATGCTAAACGTAGTATAAAGTGGTCAAAATTCAACTCAGGAAATGTGGTGAAGTCCGGTATGCATTCCCACGCGGAGCATGGGAACGAGGAAAAACGATGAACTAATAAGCGCATCAAACCACACCATAATCAACAAAAATCCGCCACCTAACTTAAATGAAACGCCTCCATAAACATCGATTTCACCTCATCTTCCGACGGCTTCACTTTGCAATTACCTTCGATACTTTTTACGGTCACAGCTTTCGCGGTATACTTCAGCACTTCCGCCTGGGTCAGCACTTCCGCCGCCCCAAGCAGCTGATTTAATAATGCTTTGAACTGACCCAGTTCCGTCATACCGAGTGCTGAAAGAATATCTGTAATTAATTGCGGCTCGCTTTCCTGCACCACTGCCATATATTCAGCCAGCAACAAACCATTCGCCCGGCCATGATCAATATCTTTAAAATAAGTGAGAGAATACCCCATGGCATGCACCGCCGTGGTGCCGGTTTGCGCGATTACCATTCCGGCGAGCATAGCGCATTGCATCAAATCATTTCTCACGCGCTCATCAAGCACGGATGCATCGTTCCGGGCAACCGCTTCACACATCAAAGGGGCTGCTTTGACAAAAAAACGGATACTTTCTTTTGCCAGTGCGTCGGAGACAAGTGAAGCACGGATGCTTAACATCCCTTCAATGGCATGCGACAGCGCATCAACAGCCGTATTCACCGTGGTTGTGACCGGTAAGCCCAACATATATCTGGCGTCAACAAACGCTACTTTCGGGAAAATAATGTCTGACACGATACTTGTTTTCGTTTCAGCAGCATCGTTGGTCAGGATAGAATATTGCGTAACTTCAGAACCCGTCCCGGCAGTCGTAGGGACAGCGATGACAGGTAAAACATCCTCCGAATACTGACCATTAAACAGATCGGCTTCTGCAACATCCTGCTTTGCCAGTAACGCCATCGCTTTGGCCGCATCCATGGGGGAACCACCACCGATCGCCACGATAAAATCAACCTGATTTGCTTTTGCAAACGCCGCACCTTCATACGTACAGGCAACCGTAGGATTTGCCATCACCTGATCAAAAACAACGTATTCAATCCCCTGCTTTTCCAGCGCTGCAACCACATCGTCCTGCGATCCGTTTTTCTTCGCTGAAGATCGCCCGGTCACCAGCATCGCTTTGTTGCCGAATGATTTCAGTACATGGCTATTTTCAATAATACAATGATTGCCGGAAAACACTTTCGTTGGCATATGATATGTGTAATTCATATTTTTCTCTTTATTATGTACGTTTTTCCCGCTTTACAAAATTTCCCCAGCCCGGCTCACCGACAAAATCACCATGATCGTAAACTAAACGGCCACGGGAATAGGTTTGTTCCGGATACCCTTTTAACTGAATGCCTTCCCAGATCGTATGATCATAATCGGAATGCATGTTATCGACGGAAATTGTAAAATTGGCCTGCGGATCATAAATCACAATATCCGCATCTTTACCCACTGCGATACTGCCTTTATCCGCACAACCAAAAATTCTGGCCGGATTGGTCGAACACAATTCAACCGCCTGATTAAACGAGATTTTCCCTTCATTGGCCGCTGATAACATATAAGGATAAAGATTTTCTACCCCGGCACATCCGTTGGGGATTTTAGTGAAATCATCTTTGCCCCAGTCTTTTTCAAATGACTGGAATGGACAGTGATCCGTTGCCACCACATCAATATCGCCATTTTTGATTGCTTTCCACAATGCATCCTGGCTTTCCTGACCTTTCATCGGCGGGGAGCAGACAAAATTCCGGCCATCTTCCCGTTTATAAACATCACAGGTAAACTCCAGATATTGCGGGCAGGTTTCAATGAAAATATCAGGGTTTTCTTTTTTGGCTTCAATCGCCGCTTCAAGCCCTTCTTCATCGGCCATATGCACCAGATACAGCGGCGCGTTGAGATGTTTGGCCCAGTGTACCGCCCGCTTATCCGCTTCCGCCTCAACATACTCCGGACGACTCAGATAGTGATACCAGGCAGAGGTTTTTCCTTCCGCTAAAAACCGCTCTGTATTGTAATCAATCAAATCGGGATTCTCGGCATGGAGATTAATCATCGCACCCACTTCTTTCGCTTTCAGCAGCAATTGTACGAAGGTGCCGTCATCAACCATCATGCCTTCTTTTTTATACACAAAGAAACATTTAAAACTGGTAATTCCCGATTCAACCGCCGAACCCATCTCCTCTAAGATCGCCCCGTCATTTAAATCGGTAATAATGCAGTGATACGCGTAGTCAACACAGGCTTCCTGTTCACAAATCGCTTTTTTAGAATCGATCACCTCTTTGATGGTCATGCCTTTACGCTGCATCGGGTAATCAAAAACCGTGGTTACACCGCCACAGGCCGCCGCACGGGTACCTGCCAGATAACTGTCGGCTGAAGTCGTTCCGCCAAATGGCATCGCCAGATGGGTATGTACATCAATTGCGCCCGGTAACACCAGTTTATCCGCGGCATCAACCACGGTTGCGCCCTCAGCCTCAAGGCTCATCCCAATCGCGACAATTTTACCGCCGGCAATCCCCACATCAGCTTTGACTGTCTCGCCAGCGTTAACCACTGTGCCGTTTTTAATAATCAAGTCCATATGATTTCCTTACTCTACTCTGCATCGGCTTTTAAGACGGCATTTAACAAAACTGTCGCACCGGAAGTACAATGCTCAGGTGAAGAGTACTCCAGTTCGCAGTGCGATAAGCCATCTTTTGACTGAACAAAAATCATGGTTGAGGGCAGCATATAGGCGACAAACTGGGCATCATGTCCGGCCCCCGAATGGAGCACCTGATGAGACACACCCGTTTCTTCAGCCGCAGCTTTCACAAAGCTCACTAAAGTATCATTCCAGTACACCGTGTCCCGGTTCCACATTTTATCCACCTGACAGCTGCACCCTGCCCACGACTTTTCCGCACAGGATTTCACAATGGCTAATACCTGCCCTAACACCTCTGCACTTTCATGGCGTACATCGATACAAAAATCGACTTCATCCGGCACGCAGGTATGAACATTGGGATGGCATTCGATTTCGCCGGTTGTATACACCAAATCTGAATAACCCAGTTCGTCGATTTCATCATGTAAATAACACAACGCCTGTGAAGCCGCATATAAAGCATCACGACGTTTCGGCATCGGGAAAGTCCCGGCATGCACCGTTTGTCCGTAAAATCTCAGGCGGTAGTTGAACATCCCTAAGACACAGTCAACCACCCCAATATCATTACCGGCATCTTCCAGTATCGGCCCTTGTTCAATATGAATTTCAAACATGCATTTATAGGTGTCCGGTGAGAGTCTGTTTGCAGCATCGCCTTTAAAACCAGAGGCTTCCAGCGCCTGACCGAAGGTTGTCTGCTTATCGAGCACACTTTTTGACTGCATCATGTCGTCGTATTGAAACTTACCTTTCACATCTTCGGGTAAATAGTCATAACAAACGATACCGGAGACCATCATTGCCGGCGGATAAAGCGAACCTTCTTCATTGGTCCAAATCATCGCCGTGAGCGGATGTTTATGCGGAATGTTTTGTTCAGCCACTGTCTCTAACACTTCCATTGCAGACATCACGCCTAAAATGCCATCGTAGTTGCCGCCATTTTTAACCGAGTCTGAGTGCGAGCCCATGACGATGCGCTTCGCTTCGGGATCGGAACCCGGCAGCGTGGCGTATACATTCGCTACATCATCGATTTCAATCGTCGCGCCAATCGCTTCCATGCGTTTAATAAATTCGTTTCTTGCCAGCACATCCTCTGGCGACAGGGTATAGCGGGTGATGCCACCATGTCCGGCATCGCCAAACTGACTAAACGTGGATATTTTATCGGTCATTCTTTCTAAGCTACATTTATACATCTTTTTATCCTTTTAATTCCCTTTATAAAATGCCATCAGCTACAGCAAACTCACCCTGACTGACCATCTCCTGCCAGCTTTTCACTACATTCGTTGTGGAAACATCTTTCATTGAAATACAGTCACGCGGGCACACCAGAGAACACAAATTACAGCCTTTACATGTATCGGTATTAATCGCCGGAATCGGGTCGCCTGTTCGGGATTTTTTATCTGTTAATCCGATGGACTGATAAGCACCATCATTACAGGCGGTATAACACTTGCCACAGCCGGTACACCGGCTTTCATTGATTGAGGCGACGACCTTATAGTTCATATCCAGCTCGGCCCAGTCTTTATAATGTGACAATGCCCTGCCACGCAGCTCACTGACACTCTGCATGCCTTTCGAATCCAGATATTGGGACAAGCCGGTGATCATACCTTCAACAATCCCGAAACCATGGTGCATGACGGCAGTACACACCTGAACAGTCGTGCTGCCGAGTGCAATAAATTCGGCACAATCCTTCCAGTTGCCAATCCCGCCGATTCCGGAGATCGGTAAATTAAACCAGTCGGTCCGGCCAAGAGAAGCCAGCATATGCAGCGCGATAGGTTTAACCGCGGTGCCGCAGTAGCCACCATTGGTTGCGCCATTCCGGCCTTTGGGATACGGAATAAAATCATCCAGATCGACACCAATAATCGACTTAATGGTATTGATTAAAGCCACCCCATCTGCCCGGCCATCCACCGCAACTTTCCCCTGATCACGAATATCGGCGACATTTGGCGTGAGTTTCATCAGGACAGGTAAATGGGTTGTATCTCTCACCCATTGCATGATCTCTGCTGCAACTTCCGGCTCCTGCCCAATCGCAGAACCCATCCCTCTTTCACACATGCCATGAGGACAACTGAAATTCAGCTCAAAACCATCCACACCGGTATCTTCTATGCGGTGAATCAGTTCAACCCATTCGTCTCTGTTTCCGGCCATAATCGAGGCAATGAGCGCATGTTCGGGGTATTTTCTTTTCACTTCAGCCATTTCTTTGAGGTTAATACTTAACCCGCGGTCAGAAATAAGCTCAATATTATTTAAACCGATAATCTTGCCTTTACCTGCTTTTAAAGCGGCATAGCGGCTATGTAGATTTTTCACCGGATTTCCGACCGCTTTCCAGACAGCGCCCCCCCATCCGGCCTCAAAGGCTCTCATTATTTGTGCACCGGTGTTTGTTGGTGGTGCAGACGCCAGCCAAAACGGATTCGGGCTTTGAATGCCACTGAATTCTGTTTTTAAATCTGCCATATATTTATGCTCCCTGTCGTTCGACGGTATACCCAGGCGATCTGAAGATGCATCATTCTGGTTGCCCGGGTAAAAAGTCCTTTTATTTCTTATGGTTATTATTGTTCATGCTCTTTGTTTTTTAAAACAGTTGAACTGTACTCAACAGAAACCGATCCGGAAAAAATAAAACGGACAGGCAAAGTATCCGTTTCAGTTTTTTCCGGATGTGAATCAGATGAGTACATCGACCTGATGCAAAATTTCATCCATCTTGAGCATTTCTTCAGAAAGCTGTTCATCATCAATGATCAATGCAGGCGCAACAATCAGTACATTTTCATGGGAATAGGTCATAAATTTTTTGTCCTTCAGCATCCCCACGATTTGCTTCATGATTCCCTGCGGGTCTTTTCCATAAGGCACCAGTGGCTCACGCGTCGCTTTATCTTTGACCAGCTCAATGGCCGCAAACAGGCCGATGTAGCGAACATCCCCCACGCAAGGGTGTTTTGTTTTAAGCGATTCAAGAATTTCACCAAGCGACAGGCCGATCTGGCTGACATGGTCGAGAATCCCGGCATCCCGATAGTAATTCACGGTTGCCAGACCCGCTGCACAGCCAAGCGGATGACCACTGTAAGTCAGACCGCAGGAAAGCACATTTTCATCGAAATAATCCGCAATCTCCTGACTGACAGCCACGCCACCCAGCGGGACATAACCGCAGGTCACACCTTTGGCAAAGGTGACGATGTCCGGCTTCACCTTAAAATGTTCAAAAGCGAACATCTTTCCGGTTCTTCCCCACCCGGTCATCACTTCATCACAGATCATCAGAATGCCAAATTCATCACAGAGCGCACGAACCCCCGGCAGGTAACCTTCCGGCGGGATAATCACCCCATTCGAGCCGGTGATTGTTTCCATCACAATCGCCGCAATATTGTTTGGGCCTTCATAAAGGATCTGCTCTCTTAACTTAGCCAGATAATAGGCTGTCGCCTGTGTTTCTGACTCAAAATCAATGGATTCCCGATACATATAAGGATCGAAAAATTTGATAAATCCAGGCGCACCCGGTTCCAGTGCATAACGGCGTGGCTCCCCGGTTAAATTCCCCGCACCAAAAGAGGAGCCGTGATAACTGCGATAGCGGCTGAAGACCTTAAATTTGCCTGAAAACATCCGGGCGATTTTGACTGCATTTTCATTCGCATCGGCACCCGCATTGGTGAAAAATACTTTGCCCATGTTATCAGGCATCAGATTGATAATTTTTTCGGCAAGCGCAGCCCGCGGCTCTGATCCCAGCGAAGGTGAGAGAAAACAGTATTGATCGACCTGATCTTTAATCGCCTGATTAATCACGGGATTCGCAAACCCCAGATTCAGATTCACCAGCTGAGAAGACATATCGGTATAGCGATTTCCATCATAGTCCCAAAAATAAATGCCTTCCGCCTTTGCAACCGGAATCGGATCGCTTCCTTTCTGAGCACTCCAGGACTGTAAACTATATTTTTTTTGAGTTGCTTTTATTTCGCTTCCATTCATTGTGTATCGCCTTCTTGGATATGGCTTAACTACCTTGATAACCTGAGCACTTTGCTCAGGGCGGGTGGAGGAGATAAACCTTCAATTCGTCATGGTTATTAATTGAATATCCACTGTAAGCATTTCTCATTGTTTGATAAATTAACATTTATCTAACTAAACATGACGGTTTATGAAACAATGAAAGCTTTACTTGGACAGTTGTCCGATATGGATATCAGGTTGCTGCGGGTGTTTATCGCTGTTGTTGAAAGTGGTGGTGTGAGTGCTGCGGAGATGGAACTGAACATCAGTCGCTCGACAATCAGCCGTCATTTAAAGAGTCTCGAAGCCCGGCTGGGTATCGTACTTTGTCACCGGGGCAGAGCGGGTTTTTCTCTGACCAGTGAAGGAGAACACATTTACGCTTCCGCTGTGCGTTTGCTCATTTCAATGGAAGATTTCCGGCAAGATGTGAACGATCTTCATCAAAGCATCAAAGGCCAGCTGGTCATTGCCATGTTCGATATGACCGTGACCAACCCGGCATGCAGGGTCAATGAAGCGATTGATAGTTATATAAAAAAATTCCCGGACATCTCAATTGAAATCCATGTTGTGCCGGTCAATGAAATTGAAAAAGGCGTGATAGACGGGCGTTATCATATTGGTATCATTTCCCCGGTTCGCCGCTCGGCGAGTTTAAGATATATTCCGTTATTCGGAGAAAAAATGAACCTGTATTGTGGAGAAGGACATCCTCTCTTTGACACCAGCGGTTCGGTGAGCACACAAAAAATTATGGCACAACGCTATGCGGGACTGACGTTCAGCAGTCCCAACATGGAACATGGAAACGCACTCGGACTGATCAAAAACGCAGCGGCAAGTAATCAGGAAGGCATTGCTACGTTAATCCTTTCCGGTCAGTATATCGGTTTTTTGCCGGAACACTTTGTCCGGCGCATGGAGCCTGACGGACGATTCCAAAAGCTGGAGAATGCAAAATTCAGTTATGATTGTGAGTTTACCGCGATCCACCGAAAATCCCCCAAACCGACACGGGTTGTTCAACAATTCATTGAAGCTTTATCTCAGGTCAAAGAGCGCTGAAGGCGCCCTTTATTTTGACATTCCTGTCACCTCTTCAGGAATCAGATCTCAGATAGATGATTCAGTCAAATCTGACCTCATTACAATTGTTGCACTAATTGTAATGTTTAGTTGGATAAATGTTAATTTATCCAACATTCATCCTCCCTTAAAGTAGATCAATCAACCCAATGTCATTTACCATTGCATAAACAAGGAATGTCATATGTCTGAGACAGTGAAGGATGATAGATCCAGTCAACTCAAACAGATTGGAAATTTTTATGAACTCGAAATCGGTCAGGATCTGACTGAAAGCCCCTACTACAACGACGATCTTGCCCCGACAAAAGTGGCAGAGCGAACCTGGGGAAAATGGAACATCGCCGCGCTGTGGGTCGGTATGTCCATCTGTGTGCCAACTTATACGCTGGGAGGGGTGCTCACCGCTTACTTTGGACTGTCGGTCACCGAAGCGCTGTTCACCATTCTCATTGCCAATCTTGTTGTTTTAATCCCACTCACACTGAATGCATTTTCGGGCACGAAGTACGGCTTACCGTTTCCGATCATCCTGCGTTCATCCTTCGGGATTAAGGGGTCGAATGTTCCCTGTTTAATCCGGGGGTTCGTGGCATGCGGCTGGTTTGGCATTCAGACTATGTTTGGCGGGTTAGCCATTCACTTATTTCTGTCTGAAATATCAACATCCTGGGCAAGCTTAGGCGGTCAGGGAGAAGTGTTTGGTTTCTTCATTTTCTGGCTGCTGAATATTGGCGTGGTGCTGAAAGGTTCAGAATCAATCAGGTGGCTGGAAACGCTGTCTGCACCATTACTGTTAGTCGTCGGGCTGGGTCTGTTAGTGTGGGCGAGTGACAAAGTCTCTTACACTGAATTACTGGCAACCCCGGCGAACCGCCCGATTGGGGATGGCATCGCCAAATACTTCTTTTCCGGGCTGACAGCGATGGTTGGCTTTTGGGCCACGTTGTCACTCAATATTCCTGACTTCAGCCGTTATGCAAAATCACAGAAGGATCAGGTCGTCGGGCAGATTATCGGGCTTCCCATCACCATGTTTTTGTTCGCCGCCCTTGGCGTGGTGTTAACCGCAGCGTCAACAACGATGTTCGGTAAAACGATTTCAGATCCCATCACTCTGATCGGGCAAATCCAAAGTCCGTTTTTAGTTTCGGTTGCGATGATTTTCATTGTGATTGCAACCTTATCAACCAACACTGCGGCCAATGTCGTCTCCCCTACCAATGATTTCCAGAATGTCGCGCCCAAATACATCAATCATACCAAAGGCGTTCTGCTCACCGGGGTGATTGGCCTGCTGCTGATGAGCTGGGAACTGCTGAAGAAAATGGGCTGGATTCAGTCAGATGTGAGTGTTGAAGCGTTTATTTCCAATTGGTTACTTGGCTATTCATGTTTACTGGGACCAATCGCCGGTATCATGATTGTCGATTATTTCTTTGTGAAGAAGCAGTCCCTGAATGTACCCGCCCTTTATCTGGAAAATGCATATCCTGCGGTAAACCGTGCTGGTTTTATCGCATTCTTTGTGCCGGTCATCTTTACCTCGATGACGCTCTCACTGAATGTGATGCCCTGGGTTTATAACTACGGCTGGTTTACAGGGGCCTTCTCCGGCGCGGTGTTATATTTCGTTGCATCTCATTTCCAGTCGCAGCCAGTATTTGATGCGGGTTTGGAAAAAGCCTGATTGTCAGGTAATTATTCCGGGACTCTCCACCTTCTGCTGTCAATTACCACGCTTTTTGCGTGGTAATTGGTACGAGAGAACATCCCCGCAGAAAACCACAAACACGTATGAAACTCATAGACTTTTTCCGCCCGCCCCGCCACACTATGGGGATGATTGACCAGCAGATTTGATTCAACCAGCATGAAGACATCACTCGACCACCTTCCCGAAAGAAAGCAGCATGAGCTGGCGCAGATTTCAGCCATTCTCCGCAATACGCTGGATGAATATCTCGTCGGGAAGCAAGGGAGTAAATCCGGGTTTCAGATTCATAAAATCATTCTGTTTGGCAGCCATGCCAAAGGCGGCTGGGTCAGTGATATTCCCAATGGTTATGTCTCCGATTACGATGTTCTGGTGATCGTGAACAAAGATGCGCTGGTCGATGAGGATATTGTCTGGCGCAAAGCGGAAGAGCAGATCGAGCGCAAAGTCAAAAGCGCTCCGCTGGGGTTAATTGTGCATACCTTAAATGAAGTTAATGAACAGCTTCAGAAAGGCCACTATTTTTTTAAAGATATCCGTGAGCAAGGGATTTTGCTGTTCGATGCGAATAAGAAGGCACTGGCTGAGCCGGGAGATTTGACGGATGCAGAGCGGCTTGAGATTGCACAGGGGCATTTTGACTATTGGTTTGAAAGTGCACAACGGTTTATCTATTTCTTCGAACAATCCCTATCTGACAGAAAATGGTTCAATGAAGCAGCTTTCAATCTGCATCAGGCAACGGAACGCTTCTATACCTGTTTATTACTAACTCTCACCAACTACCGTCCTAAAACCCACAATGTCGAGAAATTGAAACATTATTGTGCCGAGCAAGATCCTGACTTTGCAGATATTTTTCCGATGGATGATAAATTTCACCGGCGGAGTTTTCGCCGCTTACAGCGGGCTTATATTGATGCGCGGTATTCGATGCATTATGAGATTACAGAGGAAGAGCTTCGTTATCTGGCTGGTGAGGTGGAGAAGCTGAAGGAGCTGGTTGAACGGGTTTGTTTGGTGCGATTGCAGCAGTAAATTTACCTCTCGTTCCCACGCTCCTGCGTGGGAATGTGTACTGAGGGTGAAGACCATCATCCCTATTAATTCAATGACTTTTATATGCTTTTACCTTATCCCAGAAAAACAATACATCAGCAAACTTCCCAGAAGAAGTTGAAAAGTACATCTTATCAAGAGCAATACAGGTTTTTGGCGAAAGAATACTTGCTGCTTTCAGTAAGCACCCAGTGTAGGCATGGTTGTATGGGAATCGTTTATGAACATTCAGACCTGCCAATATTGGATTCATAGCACACCATATCGATACTAATTTCGGATATTCATCAGAGAGTATTTTTAATTTCTTGATAATATCTTCATTTAGAAGATCTTTTTCATCAATACATTCAACTTCAGAATGAAGGACATCTCTAACTTTTTGATTTTCATTAGCATTTTGTTCAAGAAACCGATCTAATTCTAATATGTAGAAATCAAAATCTTTTTTGCAACCTAGAATAAAGGACTGATCATAGTGGTATTTATCTATTTTTTGCTGCGATTTCACCTGAAATGCCAGCACAACAAATGCCAACAAAGCAATAATTGGTGAATAAATGCCACCGAAAGCACTTCCCATTTCTGACCAGTATTTATGTTCGCTCCAAATTCCAAAACCAAACTTGAAAATATATAAACCTATCGGCAGAAACAAAATAACTAACAAAACGACATTAATTATAATTTTCATCTTGTTGTTTTTCATGTTAGTTCCCTAAAGCATAACTGTTGTTCTTCAGCACTTTGCTGGCGGTGTAACTCAATTTCAATGTGCTGGCATAATACAACTCCCAAGAAACCCTAACCCCAGGGCAAAATTCACGACGAATTTTGAGGTTGTCTGAGCAGGATGCGAATACAACCGTCCCGGCCAGCACTAAAGAACCCAAAGGCTCTTTCTGGTTCCTCTTTGAGCCAGCAAAGAGGAACTGGTGCGCGTTCACCGATGCCAAATAAAACGGCGAACGAAACAGCGCATCATACAGCCTCACTTAAATAAAACGCCAAAACTAACCCGTCAACATACTTATACTAAACGTAGTATAAAGTGGTCAAAATTCAACTCAGGAAATGTTGTAAAGTCCGGTATGCATTCCCACGCGGAGCATGGGAACGAGCGCAAAGCTATTTCACGAATACTTAAAGCTGTTTTTTTATTCATAATCAACCCAGATAAAATAATCTGGATTATGGATGCACATCAACTTTGGGATTGAATTAGCTCTCATATTAAACAAACCGTTTGGTACTGATGATTGATTTTATAATAATAAATCCCTATTGATTTTCAGAGAGGGAAAGATCGGTTATGCCCATCTATCCAACTGCACCTGAAGGTGTTTCAGTTGATGAAAATATGAAGATGATACGATCAAAATTTGGACGTATTGTTGGTCCAGGGGATTATTATTGGTTTTATGAGCAAGTCAGGAACAAAGGCCCATGGGATTTTAAACAAGTAGGTTCATTTGAAAACTTCGGAAATTTCCATTACGGTGCCGTAGGTTATGCTGGTGGTATTCCCGAACCCATATTACTCAGGGCAGCAGGGTGTGCTCAAATGAAAGCAGGAACATCACTTGATAACTGGGGAAGCTGTTGGGGAGGTGAACCATATGGGGATGACCCTCATGATCAATATTACATCTCTTTAGGGATTGAATATGCAAAAAACAAAGGCTATTAGCCTGATATTACTTGGCGTTCTTCTTACTCTGGCTGGGCATTACCTTCTTCAGCCTGAAGTTAATCTGGATAAGCAGGTCTTCAACAAGCCAATTTCAGAAACACTCTCCGTTGTCGGCTACAGAAATAACACAGGTAATGCAACCGCAGGATTCAGCTATTTCTTTTATGTAATGTCACAAGGCGATGATTTACCTGAACCATTTTTGGTAACAGATACGCCAGAAATTCAGGTAACGCCTGATAATCATCAAGCATTTACCCTCACAGTGAAAGGGAAGGTGTATCAATTTACCAATTTGATATGGGTGAAAGAGGATGGGAAGCTCGTGCCAGTTTCCATCATGTTCAAAGCTGAGAATGAAAAACACAAATCGCAGATTCAGCACCTTCAATGAAAATTTCTAAGGCGATAACTCTGTAAGCTACCACCTTCACTTTTCTTTACAAAAGCTTAATCACTCACAAAATCTTCCGGGGACAGGCACCATATAAACCCCAAGAAATTCCCTACCCCAGGGCAAAATTCACGACGAATTTTGAGGTTGTCTGAGCCGGATGCGAATACAACCGTCCCGGTCAACACCAAAGAACCCAAAGGCTCTTTCTGGTTCCTCTTTGAGCCATCAAAGAGGAACTGGTGCGCGTTCACCGATGCCAAATAAAACGGCGAACTAAACAGCGCATCATAAAGCCTCACTCAAATAAAACGCCAAAACTAACCCGTCAATAGACTTATGCTAAACGTAGTATAAAGTGGTCAAAATTCAACTCAGGAAGTGTTGTGAAGTCCGGTATGCATTCCCACGCGGAGCATGGGAACGAGTCCATTAAGAAATCTTCCGGGGACAGGCACCATACAAACCCCAAGAAATCCTCACCCCCAGGGCAAAATTCACGACGAATTTTGAGGTTGTCTGAGCAGGATGCGAATACAACCGTCCCGGCCAGCACCAAAGAACCCAAAGGCTCTTTCTGGTTCCTCTTTGAGCCAGCAAAGAGGAACTGGTGCGCAATCACCGATGCCAAATAAAATGATGAAATAAACAGCGCATCATACAGCCTCACTCAAATAAAACGCCAAAACTAACCTGTCAACACGCTTATGCTAAATGTAGTATAAAGTGGTCAAAATTCAACTCAGGAGATGTTGTGAAGTCCGGTATGCATTCCCACGCGGAGCATGGGAACGAGAATAAGCCGATGAAATAAACAGCGCATTATACAGCTTCACTCAAATAACCCGCAGAAAAATACCAGCGACAAATTCAATCATGAATTTTCTTCATGTTAAACGTGAGTGAATACCATTGTTAATTTAATCACCCACCAAGTATAAAAATAGTCAGGCACCATTGATACAAATCAATATCGATGCTGATTTTTACTTCGGCATTTTGATTAGAATCAATAAAAACAACATAAATCAGCAAAACAGATTAGAAAACTAACAACGCCCAAGGCTTAAATTCACGCTTATCGAAGAAGATGAAATAAACATGACGACAAATAACGATTTTACATTCACGATTAAAAGCATCCGTTTCGATGAACATTACCGCCCATCGGACAATACACGGATCACGACTAACTTTGCGAATCTGGCGCGTGGCGATTACCGCCGGGACAACCTGCGCAACGCGTTAACCATGATCAATAATCGTTTTAATGCCTTAGCGCACTGGGATAACCCGAATGGCGACCGCTACGCCGTCGAGCTTGAAATTATCTCCGTGGAGATGGATCTGGGGGTTGAAGAGCGTCAGAAAACATTCCCGGCGATTGAAATCCTGCAAACCCACATCGTTGATCACCACACGAATCAGCGCATCGAAGGCATTGTCGGCAACAACTTCTCTTCCTATGTACGCGACTATGATTTCAGCGTTTTATTGCCCGACCATAACAAAGATCAGGCCCAATTCACTGTGCCGGCAAGTTTTGGCGAACTGCATGGCAAACTCTTCCATCATTTCATCAATTCAGCGGCTTACAAATCACATTTTGCCAAACAGCCGGTGATTTGTCTCAGCGTATCAGACAACAAAGTCTATCATCGCACGGGTAATCAGCACCCGGTTTTAGGCGATGAATATGAGCCGAATGAATCATCGCTGACGGAGCAGTATTTCAAAAAAATGGGCTTGCAGGTTCGCTACTTTATGCCACCTAACAGTGCGGCACCTTTCGCCTTTTATTTTGTCGGCGATTTGCTGCGTGATTACACCGATCTGGAGCTTATCAGTACCATCAGTACGATGGAAACATTCCAGAAGATTTACCGCCCGGAAATATACAATGCCAATGCAACCGCCGGGCAGTGTTATCAACCCAATCTGAAAAACAGCGATCATTCACTCACCCGGGTGGTTTATGACCGTGAAGAACGCAGCCGCCTGGCGATTGAACAAGGGAAATTCACGGAAGAATATTTCATCAAACCTTATCAGAATATTCTCGAGCAATGGGCTGCTGGCTATGCTTTTTAAGGCTTATTTTTTTAAAGTACCATTTTTTAAAGTACCGTTTTGCAAAACACGATTACTGAATCAACGGCTCTTTAATGAACTCTTTTTTCATGGCTTGTTTTTTAACGAAATGATTTTAAATGCTCCGTTTTATGAGCTAACGAACCTGAATTCACCTGACAAAGATTAACGGCATTACGAATGATGAAAACATTATTACCCACTTCAACGGCAGGCAGTTTGCCTAAACCTTCCTGGCTGGCACAACCGGAAACGCTTTGGTCTCCCTGGAAATTACAGGATGAGGCGTTAGTTCAGGGCAAACAAGATGCCTTGCGTTTGTCTTTGCTGGCACAGCAACAAGCGGGCATTGAGATTGTCAGTGACGGTGAGCAAACCCGCCAACACTTCGTCACGACCTTCATTGAACATCTTAACGGGGTGGATTTCGATCAGCGTAAAACCGTGAAGATTCGGGATCGTTATGAAGCGAGTGTTCCGGTGGTGGTTGGTGATGTGTCGCTGAGCAAACCCGTGTTTGCAGAAGATGCAGCCTTTTTACGCCAGCAAACCCAGCAGCCGATCAAATGGGCCTTACCGGGGCTGATGACCATGGTCGATACACTGTTCGATGATCATTATCACAGCCGGGAAAAACTCGCGTGGGAATTTGCCAAAATTCTCAATCAGGAAGCCAAAGCATTACAAGCGGCGGGAGTCGATATCATTCAGTTTGATGAGCCGGCCTTTAATGTGTTCTTTGATGAAGTGAATGACTGGGGCATCGCCGCACTTGAAAAAGCGATCGAAGGGCTTGAATGTGAAACGGCCGTGCATATTTGCTATGGCTACGGCATCAAAGCCAATACCGACTGGAAGAAAACGCTGGGCTCAGAGTGGCGCCAATATGAAGCGATTTTCCCCAAGCTACAGCAGTCAAATATCGATCTGATCTCACTCGAGTGTCACAACTCCCGCGTGCCAATCGATCTGCTTGAACTGTTGCGTGGCAAAAAAGTCATGGTCGGCGCGATCGACGTCGCCACCCATACGATTGAAACGCCGGAAGAAGTGGCACAGACGCTGCGCAAAGCACTTGAGTTTGTCGATGCAGATAAACTCTACCCGTGCACCAACTGCGGCATGGCCCCTCTGCCCCGTGACGTGTCAAACGCCAAACTGGCGGCTCTGAGTGCCGGGGCTGAAATCGTGCGTCAGGAGCTTTCTGCTTTGAAGGCATCTTAGATTGTTCACGGGTTTGGCATTAACGGATTTGTGCAGTTAATAATTAATTGAGACTGCACACTCCGCCATCGGGCATTCGGCCAGGTAGCATGCTTTCTCTATTTACTTTTTCTCTTTCACCGGCAGCTTTTTCAAACCGGGGGTTTCCATTTGTAACTTGTTGAACAAATCTTCTTCCTGCTGCCGGATATTGTGATGACATGCCTGAATCTGATCTCTTAAATCACTAAGCTCAATCACCGTAAACTGGTTTTCTTCAATATGCAGATAATCCGCTTTACTCAGCTGGTTATTGCTATACCCAAGCAACCTGAAGATGCTCTGTTCAGTGAGACTTGTTCGGGCTTGAAACAAGGCACTCCTTCTTTATAACGAAAGAGGGAAAACATAGTTATTCTACGTCGAAAATCAGTAACGCTGGGGCAAGCCCGGACAAACTCACCCGCAGGGCGTCAGCCGAAACGCACATCTCACATGATTTAATACTCATGAAACAAACTCATATCAATCTGGAAAATAAACGGATCATCTGGATGTGTCTGGTGGAGCAAATAGACAAGGGCATGGATGGCTTGAGCGGTTTGCGGAACCAGATATCCGGATCAGCAAATGACTTAGAATGGTATCGGTACCCGGCGAAACCCCACCTTTCTTCTGGTGAATTGCGGATAAGTTCGCTACATTCATTTTTCATTCAGTCTGTCGTGTCAGGATTTACCCGGATATTTATGAAATTTTGTGATGAAACCCTGAGCCCCCCGATACTTGCGTATGCACACAATTATTCCCATGGGGAGGTTGAACCACCTCATACGCATCAGTGCGCTCAGTTCTTACATGCGCTGAACGGTGTGATTCGGGTCGATACGCCATCAGCGTCGTGGGTTGTGACAACGAATCAGGGGCTGTGGATACCTGCCGGCATTTCACACAGTCTACGAATCACAGGCGACGTGCGGGTGCGGACGCTTTTTGTTGATCCCATGGCCAGAGCCGATCTTCCTAATACTTGTGTGTTAGCGAAAGTTTCATCGTTGCTGACCAGTTTAATTGTGGCGGCCGTCTCGCTGCCGGATATCCGGATTGCGGGAACACGGGAAGAACGTATCTTCGAACTGATACTGGATGAACTACGTTTATTAAACCCGATTGATTTTTATCTGCCCAACCCAACAACAGAGGCATTGGTTAAGCTCTGTCAAAACGTCTCTGAGCGTCTTGCACACCCGTGGACCGCTTCTGATGCTGCCAAATTTTTAGGTCAAAGTGAGAGAACCATATCCCGGCGCTTTCAGCAAGAACTGGGCCTGACGTTTACAGAATGGCTGCGCCAGAGAAGGCTCCTCCACGCTTCTGAGCTTTTAGCCAGCGGAGATAGCGTTTTAGAGACCGCATTAGCGATTGGATATGACAGCCCCAGCGCATTTAGCGCGATGTTTAAAAGCCGGACCGGGCTGTCTCCGAGTGAATATGCGCTGATGGCAATGCCATCCGATCTCAGTTAAAACGTCACGTGAGTCTGTACGAGATGAGCATAAGCATTCAGCAATGCCTGCAAAGAAGCTTTGGTTGCATCTTCTTCAATCGCGACACCAAAAACACTAGCATTAGACATCGCAGGCTGTAGCTGTACATAACCCGCCGCTTTACTCCGTGTTTGCGACCCCAGCGTATGTTCGTGGTAATCGATAATATTGACGTGAAGACCAAATTGTTCCGTTAACCCGCTGAGCAAGGCAGACATCATGCCGTTCCCCGCACCGGTGCATACAATGTCTTTGCCGTTGTGACGCATCCGGACTTCAATGTGTTGACCCTGCGCTGTTGGCTGGCTGTGATAGTGCTGCAAACTCAAGACGGGGTTTTTCACCAAACCATAAGATTGCCTGAATAATTGCCATAATTCTGACAGGGAAATTTCACACCCCGATCGATCAGTATGGACTTTCACTTTTTGACTTAAATCAGCCTGAAGCATTTTAGGCAGCCTCAATCCGTGGTTTTCCTGGAGTAGCCATGCCGCACCACTCTTGCCTGACTGACTGTTGACCCGGATCACTTCTTCATAATTACAGCCTAAATCCATAGGATCGATTGGCAGATAAGGGATATTCCAGTGTTGCTTCAACGTCGCATCATACGCAGAGAATCCTTTTTTGATCGCATCTTGATGCGAACCGGAAAAGGCAGTAAACACCAGCCTTCCTGCATATGGATGACGCGGATGTACCGGGAGTTCATTGCACTGTTCAACGAGTTCAACCGTGCGCCGGATATCGGGAAAACGCAATGTGGGATCAATTCCCTGTGAATAAAGGTTTAATGCGAGCGTGACCAAATCAACATTCCCGGTACGCTCACCATTACCGAATAAGCAGCCTTCGACCCGTGTTGCGCCTGCTAACATGGCAAGTTCGGCACTGGCGACCCCAGTTCCCCGATCATTATGCGGATGAATGCTGATAGTCACGTGCCCGGGTGAATGAAAGTGACGAATAAAATGTTCGATCTGATCAGCAAAAACATTGGGGGTGTTACATTCAACGGTGGTTGGCAGATTGATAATCAGCGGCCTTGTTTCCTCCGGCTGCCATACAGACGCGACGGCTTCACAGATTTCAAGTGCAAACGCTGCTTCAGTAAAATTGAACGTTTCTGGTGAATACTCAAGCGTCCACACCGTTTCAGGATGCTTTTCACATAACGTTTTGATCTGTTTAGCCCCATCAACAGCCAGCGCCAGAGTCGCCTGTTTGTCCTGAGAAAACACAAGATCTCTGAATGACGGCGCCGTCGCATTGTACAAATGAACAATCGCCTTAGAAGCACCTTTCAGGCTCTCAATCGTTCGCTCAATCAAGTCGCGTCTGGACTGTGTAATCACCTGAATCGTCACATCATCAGGAATCAACCTGTCCTCAATCAAACACCGGACAAAATCAAAATCGGTTTGTGATGCTGATGGAAATGCAACTTCAATCTCCCTGAACCCACACTCAACGATGTGGTTGAAAAGTTTCAGTTTCTTCTCAATACTCATCGGATTCGATAAAGACTGGTTCCCATCCCGTAAATCGGTGGAACACCAGCGCGGGGCTTTCTCCAATTGCCTTGATGGCCAGGTTCTCTGCGGAAAACGGATAACGGGGGCAGCCCGGTATTTCTCTGATGGTCTGTCTAACATGGTTCATCTGTCCTTTCCTGAAAAAGAAAAACTGATGTTAGAAGAGTTTGGATATGAAATCTGAAGAGAAGCTGACGACAATCGTCGCATTTTGGACAAATGCAGGCGCGTGGTCATTCACAGTTTTGGCTCTCGTTAACTTTCGTTCCCACGCTCCGGAGAACGAAGAGAACAAAGGTTACGCTAGTACACCTAATCCCTTATCCGCCACCAGATTTAACAATTTCAACGATGGACCATTCGGTTTCTTCTGACCTTGTTCCCATTTCTGCACGGTGGATTTGCTGATATTCAGATAGGCAGCAAAAACACCTTGACTGGCACGGTTTTGGGTACGAATTGCTTTGATTTCTTTAGCAGAAAACGTTTTAACCAGCGGCAGGCAAAGGGTATCGAATTCCCGCATCGTCGTGTCTTTCATGACACCTGCTGAATGTAGATCATGCGCAGTATGATGCACAGTTTCTAAGATAGATTTATTCATCATCTTCAACCTCAATTAACGCGCCATGCTCAATAGCAAGGCCTAGAGCGTGTTCAGAATAGTTCAGGAGCTCAATGGCTAATTGCTTTAGCGCTTTTAACTCATCAGGAAGAATATTCGAGCGGGCATTTTTGGCAAAACCATAGATAAAAAATGCCTGATGATGAGCTTGATACACCAAAACAGTTCTGGCGCCACTACGCTTTCCTCGTTGAGCAAGCGAGACACGCTTTTTAATCACATGCCCGCCCAAATCAGCATCGACAAGACCATATTCAATCTCATGGACTGCCGTCAATAGCGCCAGATCATTGAGTCCGGTTTTGATTGCCCATTTGTGAAAAGCTCTGGTTTTGAATATCCTCATGAATATTTCCAATAAAGTGTAGTATTAGGTGCTATAGTTTTCAATCAGATTTTCCAGCATGCCGAAAATGAATTAAACAAAAAACGATAGAACCGGAAATATACGAGTGAATTCAAAATAATATCCAAACAACATCAGAACTATCAATCGGGCATAAAAAAACCAGCCCGAAGGCTGGTTTCTCAACAATCAACAGAAAGAAAAAACAGTTATCCGATTAATCCCTGCTTTGCCAGATACTCATCATAAGTGCCGTGGAAATCATTCACACCCTGTTTGGTGATCTCGATGATACGCGTCGCAATGGATGACACGAACTGACGGTCATGGGAAACAAACAGCAGTGTGCCTTTGTAGTTCTCCAGCGCCAGGTTCAGGGCTTCGATCGACTCCATATCCATGTGGTTGGTTGGCTCATCCATCAGCAGAATATTTGGCTTTTGCATGATCAGCTTACCAAACAGCATTCGTCCCTGCTCTCCCCCGGAAATCACTTTGACGGATTTCTTAATATCATTCTGTGAGAATAACATCCGGCCAAGAATGCCACGCACGACCTGCTCGTCATCGCCTTCCTGCTTCCACTGTCCCATCCAGTCCATCAGGTTCATCTCTTCACTGAACTCGTGAGCATGGTCCTGCGCATAGTAGCCGATGTTGTTGTTCTCAGACCATTTGATCTCACCGGCTTTGGGAGTCATCACGCCCGCAAGCGTATTCAGCAGCGTCGTTTTACCGATCCCGTTTTCACCGATAATCGCAATCCGCTCACCGACTTCCACCATCAGATCAACGTCTTTAAACAGGATATTCTCGTCGTAACCTTGCGTCAGCCCGGTCACTTCCAGTGCATTACGGAACAGTTCTTTTTCCTGATCGAAACGGATAAACGGCGACTGACGGCTGGAAGGTTTCACTTCATCCAACTGAATTTTGTCCAGCTGCTTCTGGCGGGAAGTGGCCTGTTTTGCCTTCGATGCGTTCGCAGAGAAACGGCTGACAAAGGTTTGCAGCTCTGCAATCTGTGCCTTTTTCTTCGCATTATCTGCGAGCAAACGCTCACGCGCCTGTTCTGCGGCACACATATATTCATCGTAGTTACCGGTAAACAAACGCAGTTCCCCGTAATCCAGATCCGCCATATGGGTACAAACCGTATTCAGGAAATGACGGTCGTGCGAGATGATAATCATGGTGCAGTCCCGCGCCAGCAGCGTTTGCTCCAGCCAGCTGATGGTATGCATGTCCAGGTTGTTGGTCGGTTCGTCAAGAAACATAATGTCCGGTTCAGCAAACAGTACCTGTGCCAGCAACACCCTAAGTTTCAGGCCGGGCGCAATTTCACTCATCAGGCCGAAATGCTGCGCTTCCGGAATGCCCAGACCCAGCAACAGTTCCCCGGCACGCGCTTCAGCGGAATAACCATCCATCTCGGCGAATTCGGTTTCCAGATCGCCAACGCGCATGCCGTCTTCATCAGACATTTCCGGCAGCGCATAAATGCGGTCACGCTCTTCTTTTACTTTCCATAACTCTTTATGTCCCATGATGACCGTATCAATCACCGAATAGTCTTCAAACGCAAATTGATCCTGACCTAATTTGGCAATCCGTTCATTCGGATCGTATGAAACCGTACCCGAAGACTGTTCCAGTTCCCCACCAAGAATTTTCATCAGCGTAGACTTACCACAGCCATTCGCACCGATTAAACCGTAGCGGTTTCCCTGACCGAATTTGACAGAGATATTTTCAAATAATGGCTTATCGCCAAATTGCATTGTGATATTAGCAGTTGATAACACAGGACATTCCAGATTGGTTTAAAACATAAAAAAGCCAGCCATAAAAAAACAACTTCAGGCCAACTCCGCAAAACGAGCGCTATGTTAGCAGGTTCTGTGATGAACATCACCCTGTAAAGAAAAATCTGTTAACATCTGAAATTCAAAATAACAATAAGGAGATTGTCATGGTCACATGCTATGTAAAATACATCATTGATCCAAAGAAAATGGCTGAGTTTGAAGCCTATGCAAAGATGTGGATGCCACTGGTAGAGAAATTCGGCGGCCAACACCTTGGCTACTTTCTGCCTTCAGAAGGCGCAAACAATGTCGCTCTGGCTTTATTTACCTTTGAATCTCTGGCAGCTTACGAACAATACCGGCAGGATTCATTCGCCGATAAAGACTGTCAGGCGGCTTTTCAGTATGCCGAAGAAACCGATTGTATCGTCAGCTACGAGCGGAGTTTCTTCCGCCCTGTCATATGAAAAAAATTAAAATGATCATGGTCAGCACATCAAAATGTATCTGAAAGGCTGAGCTGATACAGAATAAACACCGTAATCAACGCCCCGGACAGGGCGTTAATTCAAGACACAGATAAAAGGAACATCATCAACACATGCTTGACTACATGCTGCACACTTTCTCATTTCTGCCCTACCCACCACAAGTACTGAAAGATAATCTGGAAACGTTTTTATCAGAACATCTGGCATACTGTGATGATCCTGATTTTTCGGCACGCTTCCCTTTTGAGCAAACAGGTCTTGACCAGTCCTTCTTTCTGCAAAAAGTCATACATACCGATGGAGAAGCCTATCTGACCGGCCCGCGTTATCTGGGTGGTGATATCAACCAACCTTTTATTGAGCTGCTTGCATCCACGGCCCCGGTCACCGCCGAAGCAGCCCGGCAAATTTTCGACCGCTGGCAACCTCTTCAGGCGAAAGAAATCCGGATACTGCGTCGTCCCGGAGCCAACCTGCCGGGCGTAACCGATCAGCTGATTTATATTGGTGAGATTCCCCAAACCCCGGATGAACCGTCCCTGAATAAACCATTCCTGAATAAACAAGACAACAACGTCCGTCTCAGAACCGCGCAATCCGCTGATCTGGACTGGTGCCAGCAAGCGATTGAAACCTCTTATCAGGAAACATTCCGCCAACTGCCACAATTAAAAGGCCAATTAGAACCCACAGAAGGTACAGCGCTCAAAGACGCCATCACCCACGCCAGTGCGTGGATCATTGAAGAAGAAGGCATACCTGCGGGTCTGATCATCTGCGCTCCGGATGCCTATGCATTTATTGGCGGCTATTGCATCACCGGGGAAATTATTCTGCCGCAATTCAGGGGCAGGAATCTGGCGGCCAAAGCACAGCGACAGCTCTCCCGTCAGAGATTAACCCACCCCGAAAATCACTTACTGATCGGCACGATCGCCAGAGATAACATCCCATCCAGACGCAGCGCAGAAAAAGCCGGACGCAAGGCATTACTGGAATATGCGTTTATGCGGCCGGAAGATTTTGCATGAACATACAGGGAGCCATCGCTCCCTTTGGGTTTATTGCGGGCCGCGCAAACCAATCAAATTACCGAACGGGTCTTCCACCTGACACATCGCCAGCCCGTTATCAATCTCAAGCGGGCCACGATATAACACCGCCCCCAATGACTGAAAAAAGGCCAGTGAATCAGTGCAATGAGCGCCCACCACCCTGAGCGGCCGGTATATTGCTTAGTTTCAGGCAGATTATTCATAGATCTTCGACTGAGCTGGTTGGTTTGATCCTCCCCAGCCTCGATACATACCTTCAGTATTAAACGGAAGACTGATGTTGCCTTTATGATCAACAGCGATGACACCGCCGCTACCACCAGTACTTGGTAAGTCTTTAAACACAACATGATGAGTTGCCTGCTCCAGGCTCTCGTTTGCCAGCATCATTCGGGATGAAATGTTGTGAGCAACGACATGACGTAAAAAATGCTCGCCATGGCCAGTAGCAGAAACTGCACAAGTTTGATTGTTGGCATAGGTACCTGCACCAATGACTGGTGAATCACCAATACGACCATACTGCTTATTTGTAATGCCCCCTGTTGATGTTGCAGCGGCCAGATTGCCATGCTTATCAAACGCAACAGCACCTACAGTCCCATACTTGTAGTCATGATCTGTGGGTTCAAGAATAACCGCTTGTGCTTTTATCGCAGACTGTAACTGCTGGTAACGCAAATCCGTCGAAAAATAATCATTTTCAACCTGTGGTAGCCCTTGTACCCGGGCAAACTGCTCTGCACCTTCTCCGCCTAAATACACATGAGGTGAATTCATCATTACCTCACGGGCAACATCGATTGGGTTAGGACTAAAACGAATACCCGAAACCGCTCCGGCTTCCAGATTTTTACCGCACATAATAGATGCATCAAGTTCATGATTGCCCTGATGATTGAATACTGCACCTTTTCCTGCATTAAACCATATACTGTCTTCAAGACGATTTACCGCTTTTTGGACAACATCAAGCGCATCAGCCTCAGCCTTCAGAGCTGCTAACCCTTCTTCAACGATGCTTTTTAATACTGATTTAATTTCTGATTCCTGAGCCGGAGTTAGCTTTCCTTTAGACATTGCACCAGCCCCACCATGAATCACGATGGCATATTCATTTGGCATACAACACACTTCCTTTGGATATAAAGGAGCTGTTAACCTCATAAGGACAGCTCCCAAATTTATATTTGTTACATTTGAGTCGTAGCAAGATAAGAGAATGCACACAAAAGACTGATCAGCGACTTCATGTCATTCGCCGTATACGTTACTGTGCGGGCATCCAATTGCTCAACACCGGGAATCAAGGCAAACACATCTGCCATAACCGGTTTTACAGCACTAAGTTCAAGAATATATGGAGGCTGAATCAGGCAATTATCTGTTTTGGTGAGATTTTTCACTGCATTGCTCGCTGCTACACGAATTTTTTCCTGAGCGTCTTTCGGGCTTAATGACTGAGCTGCAGTTGTTGATACCGCACGTTTAACGCAGCAATAGCTAACGCCCGGATAACGTGTTTCAACCCATTGCTGAAACTGATCGTCTCCGGAAACCAACAGCAAAGGTGTATTATTCTCCGACGCCGACGCATTGTATAAATCAAGCTCTGCCATCGGTTTTCCATTGACGACGACCCGGTAGAATCCTGCGCCATTTATAGTATGAGCCAGCACGCCTTTTTCTCCGGCGGCACTGTGATAACCAATACAAAACAGCCCGCCAAATGGTTCATTATCTATCCCTTCCACCATAGAAAAAGGACGGGGTTTACTCTGAACCAATTCCGCTCGTGGATCGATGTTGGCTGACCGTAGATTCGTCATCGAACCATGGCTATCCGCCACAACAACTTTAGTTGCTCCACCTTCAAAAGCGCCGGCTATAGCTGCGTTAACTTCCTGCTCCATCAGAGCTCTGGCTGATTCATATTCGGTATTACCGGCACGGCATTGCTGAGGTGAAACGACTCCGGCAATACCTTCTATATCAGCTGAGATAAAAATATTCATAATTTCCCTGTTTAGTTAACACCGTTATGTTCATAGAGGTCTTGAAGAATGTCAGATAAAGCATAACGAGTGTGATCCTGAAATCCTGTCACCTGCGTCGCCTGCAGCAATGCGTCCAGTACTGCAGTTTCGGTTCCTTCAGCCGCAGCCCGTAACAAAAGTTCTAACTCACTATCACGAAGCTTCTTATCTTCTCCGGAGGTCGAAAATGCGACTGCAATATCTCCAGAACCATGCCCCCAATAGCTACCTAATCTTCCCAAACCTGCTCCCGCACGCTTAGCTATCCGCTTCAATTGACGCCCATCTAAAGACGCATCGGTCGCCATTAAAATAATGATGGAACCTTTATCTTCTTGCTCTGAATCTGTCTTCAGGTGAGTTTCAATAATATCGCCAAATGGCAGGCCTTCGAGACGTAATGCACTTAACGCACCAAAATTAGCGAGCACCAACACACCCACAGTCGCATTGAGCTCAGAGACATAACAAGAGCTGGTGCCTATGCCACCTTTGAGTGCAAAGCAACTCATGCCACGTCCGGCACCAACACTTCCTCTTTCAAACTTAACGCCAGTATTACGTAATGTATCAATAACCAGATTTTCGCTAACCGCCAGCGCCTGAATATCATTCAGATATCCATCATTACACTCAAGAACCAAAGGGTTTACCGTAGGTAATGAACGACCAATATCCGGGTTCTGCTCAATCATATATTGGACAGTGCCACTGAATGCCCTGCCAACACACAAAGTGTTCGTCAGTACTATTGGGGTTTCCAGTACACCCAGCTCTTCAATCTGAACCAGTCCGACTGGTTTAGCAAAACCATTTAATACAGCACAACCACAGGGAACCGGACTCTGGTAAATATTATCCTGTACCGGTTGAATGACTGTCACACCAGTCTGACATTCACCAGAATCTAAGGTGGAATGGCCGACGGTTACACCGCCGACATCACTAATACTATTATTGTTTCCGGAAGGGAAGAAACGGTACCCAATCGTCCCCTCTTCTTTCCAACGATTGATAACTAACTGTATTCTTTGTTGTAAACTATTCATGTATTTTTCTAAGATTTAAGCTTCGGGTCTAAGGTATCGCGCAATGCATCACCGAGTAAATTAAACGCTAATACTGCCAGGAAAATTGCCAGGCCAGGAAAAACACTCACATGCCAAACCCCTGCCATCATCATATTGCGTCCCATTGCCAGAATATTACCCCACTCAGGAACATCAGGTTCAGGGCCAAGACCAATAAAGCTCAAACTAGCCGCAGTCAATATACTCGTCCCTATCCGCATGGTGAAATAGACAATTACACTGGACAACGTACCCGGGAGAACATGACGGAATAAGATTAATTTATCCGCCGCACCCACACATTTTACAGCGTCTATATAAGGCGTTTGTTTAATAGACAGGGTGGACGCACGCACTATCCGGGCAAACACCGGTACACTGAAAACAGCAACAGCAATAATAACGTTATTCAGGCCTGTACCAAGAATCGCCACCACAGCAATTGCCAGTAGCATCCCCGGAAATGCAAACAGAACGTCCGCACCACGCATGATAAACATGTCAGCTTTGCCGCCGTAATATCCGGCGATAAGTCCTGATACGATACCAACGACCATGCCCAGAGTTACCGATACAACACCGACATACATGGATATTCGCGCACCGTAAATAATCCGGCTTAAAATATCACGCCCCAGATCATCAGTTCCCATAAGATGTTGCCAACTCGGAGCAGCAGAAAGTGCCATCCAGTCAGATATCATAGGATCATAAGGCGATAACCACGGAGCAAAAATCGCTACAAGGACCAAAGCCAGTACAAAAATACCTGACACCAACGCCATTGGGTTGCGTCTAAAACGCTGCCAGAAATCACGCCACGGAGAGCGAATTGGACCCTGACTGCTTACTTCTAATGTCACTTCCATATCTTTCTCCTAACGTAACCGAATAGCCGGGTTCACAACCGCATACAAGAGATCGACCAGTAAGTTGATCACTATAAATTCCAGAACAAACAACATCACTAGTCCCTGAATAACAGGCTGATCCTGAGTTTGAATAGATTCAATCAATAGCCATCCCAAACCAGGCCAGCTAAATACTCGTTCAACAACAATAGAGCCTCCTAACAGAAATCCGAACTGTAACCCAAGCATAGTAATAACCGGAATGAGGGCATTTCGCATAATATGCTTCCATGTCACTAATCGGGCACGTAATCCCTTTGAGTGAGCAGTACGCACATAATCTTCCTGAGCGACTTCTAAAAAAGCCGAGCGAGTAAAACGCGCCATAACCGCTGCCACTGAAGCGCCTAATGTAAAAGCAGGTAAAATGATATCGCTTGGCTGGTTGAACCCGCTGACGGAAAAAATACCAAATGGCATAGCAACAAACTGGATAAGTAATAAGCCCAGCCAAAATGGGGGGACAGATATCCCACCAATAGCCAGGCTCATTAAAGTCCAGTCTTGCCACTTACCTCTTTTTAATGCAGAAACAACCCCAACTAACAGGCCTAAAACAACAGACCAGGCGAAGCCAGCTAATGCCAGCCACAAAGTCGGCATAAAGCTTTTAGCAATAACTTCTGTGACAGGTTGACGAGTACGATAAGTAATCCCCATGTCTCCATGAGCTAACCCATTCAACCAATGAAAATACTGCTGGGGTAATGGCTTATCGAGTCCAAGCTGCACTCTTGCAGCCTGGATTGCTTCGATAGGAGCATCTTCTCCCGCATATACGCGTGCCGGATCTCCCGGTAGTAGTTTGATAAATGCAAACACCAGTAAGGAGACCACCAGCAGTACCGGGATCATTTCTAACAATCGACGAACAACATACGATAACACGGTGCTCTCCTCTCTTGTTTAGTTAAACTGCGCTTAGTTAAACTTCGCTTGATTAAACAGTAAAGAACCATCAGCCAGCATCGAAACACCCGCCAGTTTCTTCTTTTTGCCCACTAAATTGTCCGGAGTACCCAAGAATACAATTGGTGCATCCTTCCAAATCAATTGTTGAGCAGTCGCGTAAGCTTTAGCACGCTGTTCCGGATCTGCGGTTTTTAAGCCACCCATAATTGCATTATCAACACCTTCGTTGCTGTAGTACGAGACGTTATAAGCCGTCGGAGTCCAGGATTCGCTGGCAAACAGAGGACGTAGTGCCCAGTCTGCATCACCTGTTGAAGGTGACCAACCACCGTAATACAAGTCAAATTCAGCTTTCTTAGGATCCTGAACACTCCACAATTTCGCATTTCGTGTACCTGAGTCCATCGGAACAACAGTCACCTTAATCCCAACCTGAGCTAATTGTTGCTTCACAAACTGAGCAGTACGAACGCGAGGAGTAGAGTTAGATGTCCAGAGTTTCAACTTCAGCCCATGCTCATAACCCGCTTCTTTCAACAATTTCTTCGCTATTTCAGGGTTATAGGAGTAATCCGGAGAAGTTTGCTGTTGATAGAACTGTACTTTAGGCGCCATTGCTGAATGTGCAGGAACCCCCATGCCCGCAGCGTTCACTTTTAACCACAAGTGACGATCTAACGCATAGTTAAGCGCCTGGCGGACACGTACATCTCCCAGCGCTTTATGCTGCGTATTGATAGCCATATACATCAGGTAAATACTAGGGTCACGTTGAATAGCTAACTTGTCATCACTTTTGACTGTATTTACTAAGTCCGCAGGAAGTGGATAAATTGCATCCACCTGACCTGATTTAAGTGACGCTACCCGCGTTGAGTCTTCAGGTGCAGGGAAGAAAGTTACACTGTCTACTTTAGGCCAACCTTTTTGCCAATAAGAGTCGTTCTTAACCAGTTTTACATCTTTACCAGGATGCCATTCTTCGAACACAAATGGACCAGTACCCACCGGATGCAAACGAAGTTCAGCTTCTTGTGGATATGCAGCAAGTACTTTAGGGCTCCACATCACAGCAGAAGGGTGAGCCAGAGTATTGACAAAGGCACCAAAAGACTGATTCAGAGAAATTTTAACCGTTTTACTATCGACAACATCTACAGACTCAATCATTTTATAAAGACTATTTCGTTTCAGTCCTTTAGTTTGGTCTGCCAAACGAGTGAGGTTCGCTTTCACCGCCTCAGCATCAAATGGTGTTCCATCCTGGAACTTCACCCCATCACGTAAAGTAATAGTGAACTCTGTAGCATCATCATTACTGGTGTATTTGGTTGCTAACTGAGGCACCAGCTTCATACTGGCATCAAACTGAAATAAGCGCTCAAAAATACCACTTTGTACAGAGTAGCTGACGTTGTCGGACGTATCATGAGGGTCCAGACCTGTAATATCAGCATACATAGAAATCTTAAGATCATCTGCCATTACGCCTGCTGAAAAGCTCAAAGCCAGCGCAAGAGCAACTGTTGTTCTTTGTGATAGTGGTTTCATGTGTTTCTCCTGATTATCCTTAATCGAGTAAGTAGTAACTTTGCAAATTTTGTTACTATAATTGTTCCGCGACCCAGTGTTGCGAGGTCACTTTACGGAATGTTGCTCTGTTTACTTCAATACCAACAGGTTTCATGGGTGATGGAGGGAGCTCTGAGTCGTCAAATACCCGCTCTTTACGCTGACTTGGATCAGCAATTGGCACAGACTCCAGTAAGCGCTTGGTATAAGGGTGTTGCGGGTTGTTAAATACAGACTGGCGGCTTCCTAACTCAACAATCTGTCCTAAATACATCACAGCAACCCGGTTGGCGATTCGTTCAACGACCGCCATATCATGTGAAATGAATATCCAGGCGACGCCAGTTTTCTTTTGCAGATCCATCATTAGGTTAATCACCTGAGCTTGTACTGATACATCGAGTGCAGAAACGGCTTCATCGGCAATAATCACTTTAGGCTTCAGGGCCATTGCCCGGGCAATGGCAATGCGCTGACGTTGACCACCAGAAAATTCATGTGGATAACGTCGCGCATGTTCCGGTAATAAACCAACACTCGTCAGAAGCTCTTCCACAACGGGCGTTGCTTCCTCCAGGTTTTTAGCTAAGCCATGAATCAGTAATGGTTCCGCGATAGAAAATCCGACCGTTAAACGTGGATTTAATGAGGCATATGGGTCCTGAAAGACCATTTGGATTTCACGTCGAATTGGTTTAAAGGCTTTTTCATTAAACAGCGAAATTTCCTTCCCCTGAAAATGAATACTTTCAGATTCACTTTCTATCAAACGCAGAAGAGAGCGACCTGTCGTTGATTTACCACAACCACTTTCACCCACAATAGCAAGTGTTTCACCAGGCCAGACATTAAAATCGATCTGTTCCACCGCGTGAACTTCATGACAAACACGGGACAAAATTCCGCTACGGACCGGGTAGTACACCTTTAGCCCCCGGACATCCAGTAAAGGATTGCTTTCATAATTAGCGGTTTTATGTTCGCTATGCTCAAGCTCTCTCGATTGCCCCACCAAATCAAAAGGTTTCGGCCAATAATAATCGGTCATATCCCCTAGTTTAGGAACGGCAGCAAGAAGTGCTTTCGTATAAGGATGGGAAGGTGCTTGAAAAATGTCACGAACCGGACCCGCTTCTACAACCTCACCCCGGAACATAACAACAACTTTATCCGCGATTTCAGCCACAACCCCCATGTCATGGGTGATAAACATGACCGACATATTACGCTGTGCCTGTAGATCACGCAGAATCCGAAGAATTCGGGATTGAATGGTCACATCCAATGCTGTAGTCGGTTCGTCAGCTATCAGCATTTCCGGATCACAGGTCAATGCTAATGCAATCATCACTCGTTGTCGCATCCCGCCAGAAAGTGCGTCTGGGTAACTACTCATGACCCTGTCAACATCTGCAATATGGACTTGTTGTAGCAACTCACAGGCTTTGCTGTAAGCTTCTTTTTTACTGCATAATTGATGATCGAGAAGAGCTTCTGTCAACTGATCACTAATTCTCAACACTGGATTCAGTGATGTCATTGGCTCCTGGAAAATCATTGAGATCTCTTTTCCACGAATCTGACGCTGCTCTTCATCTGTTAATGACAGAAGATCTTTAGAAAATTCGCCGGACTGAAACAGAATACTGCCTTTTTCAACCACAGCACTTCCGCTTAATAGTCCCATGATGGAAAGTGAAGTGACTGACTTACCAGAGCCACTTTCCCCAACGACAGCGACAATCTCTCCTCGTTCAACGGAAAAAGATACATCACGTAAAGCGCGGTTTATACCTTCGTGACTTCGGAAGCTAACATTCAGATCCCGTATAGATAGTAAAGGTTTACTATGGTGATTCATCATCCGTGACACTCTCCTGATTAAGTCCAAATACGTCCTTCTCGGTACTCCAGATAAGGAACACTGTCGCCAGCCAGCCAGATAGGCCCGTCAAGGTCGATTAATTCGCATTGTGCTGCGATTGGTAACGCAGCATCCATCGCTAAAGATGAACCTAACATGCAACCTACCATCAGACGCATGCCTTTTGCCTTAGCCTGTTCTACCATTTTGAGTGCCTCAGTGAGGCCACCACATTTGTCGAGCTTGATATTAATAAACTCATAACGCGAGGATAAGCTGTCGATATCTTGATTCACGTGACAACTTTCATCAGCACAAACTGGAATGACATGTTCAAAGTCTGCCAGGATTGAATCATCACCAGCGGGTAACGGTTGTTCAATCATCGTAATGTCATATGAAGTGAGAGCTTTGAACAAAACCGGAAGGTCACACCCAGCCCAGGCTTCATTAGCATCTATGATTAAAATAGTCTCTGGCGCAACAGAGCGTATAGCAGCCACTTTTTCCACTATCTGCTCAGCATTCAATTTTATCTTGAGCAGAATCGCACCTTTTTTAACGGCTTTTTTCGCACTGGATTTCATCGCATCTACAGAACCTAAACTAATGGTTTCTGCTGTAATCACACTTTCCGGTTGGCTGACACCGCTCATTGACCATAAGTTTTTTTGTGTAGAAGCAGCTTCTAATCGCCATAACGCGCAATCCAGTACATTCCTGGCAGCTCCCGCTGGCATCAGAGCCTGTAGCTCTTCTCGCGTAAGACCTGACTCAAAGCTTCCCCTTATATCTTCAAGTTGTGCGACAACACTCTCAGGCGATTCACCATAACGAGGGGTTGGCGTACACTCTCCTAAGCCAATAAAGCCATTTTCTTCCACATTTACACGCACCACTGTGACCGCAGTACGCGTGCCTCTGGATATAGTAAACGGACGTGATAAGGGGAGCTCAACAACATCAATTTCGAGGTTTCTCATACCCATCCTTTATGCTGCATTTTCTTTTAAAAACACGGCTATCGAATCGATGCCAAAACGGACTGAATCCACAGCAGGAACCTGGAATTCTTCACTCAAATTAGCCAAATATTCCTTTGCTTCTTCTTCGGAATATCCAGAAGTATTCACCGAGATACCAGCAAGCTTAACATTAGGGTTTGTCAGTCGGGCGTTATACAAATTCAGATAAACGCAGTCATTGATTTCGACAAGTGGATGATGAGGCAGATGACGGGTATGTGGACGACCCATTTCATGGCACATGACCAACCAATCTGGTTGGGAGCCGTGTAGTAATCCTAAACTAACACCTGCATATGAAGGGTGAAACAACGAGCCCTGACCTTCGATGATATCCCAATGGTGCGCATCATTCTCAGGTGAAACCCATTCAGCAGCACCAGAAATAAAGTCAGAAACAACCGCATCAATTGGAATACCTTCTCCAGCGATTAAAAGTCCGGTTTGACCCGTGGCACGGAACTGAGCATTCATATCTAAATTCTGCATCGCTGATTCCAGAGCAAGCGATGTATACATTTTCCCTACCGCACAATCAGTTCCAACGGTAAGTACACGCTTCCCGGATCTTGGCAAACCTGAACCAACAGATAACTTTGGCTGGTGATAACGAACATCGAATAATTTCACCTGGTACTGTTCTGCCAATTCAACTAACTCAGGGAAATCAGTAAGTTTTTGATGTAACCCACTTGCGACATTTAAGCCGCATCTAATGGCTTCAATGACAATTTCTTTCCAATCCTCTGGAATATATCCACCAGCATTTGCAATACCCAGAACAAACGTCTGTGCACCTTTCTGTTTTGCCTCTGATGGGGTGAGTTCTGGCAGTCCAAGTGAGACGGTACAGCCGGACAGACTCATTTGTCCTACACTGGCCTGCGGGCGCCAGGCATGAATACCACGGGCGGTTTTGGCCGCGAGTGGATCCGATACATCGCCGAGAAAAAGAAGGTAAGGTTGCGGTATTTGCATATCCGTATCTCTAGCTATTCCTATTCAGGCAACTACTATTTCACGAATTAATCGCTGCTAACGAATACTTATTTGTGCTACACCCATAACCTTAAGTTATACCTCAGCCTAGAGCGTGCTCTAAGTTTGATTCGTATTTCGACCTGCCAATGACAGAAGGGCTCATCATGGTCCGTATATTGCTTATCTGTATATTGCTTAAACATCTGGTACTAGCGAGGTAAACACTCCCCTCAATTCAGACATATCTAAAATAACAGTCCATATAATCTGCGCTGGCTAACGCGAATAATAATATTGACCATGTTTCAGGAACGTCACTTAGGAATGAATTTGAGAGAAGGATTACCCATGAGATTGAGACAAATAGAAGTCTTTCAAGCCATTGTTGAGGCAGGTACTATTAGTGGTGCAGCACGCATATTGAATGTCTCCCAGCCAAACGTCAGCCGGGTACTAAACCACACGGAACAACAGTTAGGTTTTAATCTCTTTGAAAGAAGTAGCAAAGGCCTTATTGCGACTAAAGAAGGGCAATTATTACTACCCGAAGTAGAACAATTGACACAGCACCTGAAAATTATCGACGAACTGACACGCAGCATGCACACTAAAAAAGCGCAAACGCTCCGAATTGGTGCAGCACATGCCTGCTCACAAATGATCATTGCGCCGACCTTAGTAAAATACAGAAAACAAAATCCCACATTAAACGTTGACCTGGTCACCGAACATTTTGCAGCACTTCAACAAGCCGTGCTGAATAATGAACTAGATATTGCTTTGGTATTCGGGCAGCAAGTTGACAAAGCTCTACTTACCGAGCCACTATTTCAGGAAAATATGGTTGCTATCCTTCCCAAAGATATGTCAGCACCAAAACAAGTTAGTCTTTCCTGGTTATGTGAGCATAACTTTCTGATGATGCAGAAAAATGATCCCCTTGGTCGTGTTTTACACAAAGCAATAGACACGCTTAATTTACAACCGGCGAACTCTATCTTAATCAAAACTTATTCGGTCATCGCTGACATGGTCTTATCTGGAGGTGGTGTCGGAGTTGTTGACCGATTTACGGCAAACCGCTACTCCAACGAGGTAAACATTGTACCAATCTCCGAGAGATTGCCATTTGAATTGATTTTAATTAGCCGCAGAGACAAACCACTGTCACCTCAGTTATTAGCGCTTAAATCCCTGTTTAAACAGCATTGCAGAAGCAATTATCTGCACAAAAACCTCTAAATCCAGACGTACCGCAGAAAAAGCCGGACGCAAGGCATTACCGGAATATGCGTTTATGCGGCCGGAAGATTTTGCATGAACATACAGGGAGCCATCGCTCCCTTTGGGTTTATTGCGGGCCGCGCAAACCAATCAAATTACCGAACGGGTCTTCCACCTGACACATCGCCAGCCCGTTTTATGACGGATTATATGCTGCATCGGACGCTTTCGGGTCCGGGCCATATTCATTACTGCCTTTATCACCTTCAAAAATCGTCAAAACAATCAACACAAGCGTACCAATGAAAGGAATCAGTGCAATGAGCGCCCACCAACCTGAACGGCCGGTATCATGTAAGCGACGCACCGTCACTGCGATCCCCGGTACTAAAACCGCCACACCATAAACAGTCCCGATAGCAACCGTGCCGAAAAAACCATCCAGAACTCCGGCAATCAGAGAGAAAATCAAATTGAACAAAAAAAACATCCAATACTCTTTTCGTCTTGCTCTTCCTGTAAATACTGCATACTGCCTGATAACAGCGATATACCATTCCATTGTCTTTCCTCTCTTTTTAACTTATGAATTTTGCGCTTCATACTAAAACGATTGTTTATTATAACAAGCGGGAAATCATTCGCTATGAAGGTTTTTTCTCTGGCTTCTGTGAGATTGCTGTCCGGTAGACTTATTCTCGTGACCCTGCTCCTGCGTGGTCATGCTTACGGGGCTTAAAACCGGTGATTGTTGAGACTTTTCCCGGAAGATTCCGGCTTTCGTGGCGGGTTTGGTGCGCGGGTTAGTTTTGTAGGTTCAAGCGGCATTTGGTGCACGCGCCCCAGTTACTTTTCACGGAGGAAAAGTAACCAAAACTCCTTTTTCTTTGGCTCTTCCAGGCGTTGGTCAGGAACGATTTTTATGCACATCCTGTGCTGAAAAATCTAAAAATTCTTCCCTGAATTTTTTCCTTAGCTGAGTGTTACTCTTCTGTTTAATCGCTGTTTTTTCCTCGTGACCATGCTCCTGCGTGGTCATGCATACGGGGCTTAAAACCGGTGATTTGTTGAGACTTTTCCCGGAAGATTCCGGCTTTCGTGGTAGGTTTGGTGCGCGGGTTAGTTTTGTGGGTTCAAGCGGCATTTGGTGCACGCGCCCCAGTCACTTTTCACGGAGGAAAAGTAACCAAAACTCCTTTTTCTTTGGCTCTCCGGGCGTTGGTCAGGAACGATTTTTATGCACATCCTGTGCTGAAAAATCTAAAAATTCTTCCCTGAATTTTTTCCTTAGCTGGGTGTTTCTCTTCTTTTTAATCGCTGTTTTTTCCTCGTGACCATGCTCCTGCGTGGTCATGCATATGGGGCTTAAAGCCAGTGATTTGTTGAGGTTTTTCCCGGAAGCCGCCTAATATGAGATGTGTCCCAAGCCACCACCAATATTTTTTCCGGTAGGTAAAAACACAGCCAATAATGGTCACAAGTGCATTGACAAGCAAAAGGAACAGTATGAATAACAATCCTAATTCGCCGTTACTATCAGCAAGGATGTTGTAATACTATTTTTTACAACCAATGCCTATGTTCAGCATCATTACAAAATACCTAAATTTGCTCCGGTAACACCGAAAAAATACACACAGACAGGTATCCCTCCCAAAATGGCATAAGCTCCAAACCATCGCCAGTGTTTCTTATAACCTGTGTAAATTGAGCCAGCCAGAAATGAAACCGGAGTTCCTAAAAACAGCATGAACAAAGCAAGACCAATAGGTATTATTCCTCCAGATGAGTTTGCTGGCGTATTATCTGGATTATCTGCAACATCAACGATTAAACCTAAATCAATGCCAAATATAAAATGACACCATACGTATACAAACCAGATAAGAGGAAGTATCAAAATCAAGTTTTTTGCGGCACTCCTCATAGAGTAAATCCTATTTTAGTAATAAATGTTTGATAATTATAATCTTTATAATGCTGTAACAAATACCATGAACGAAAACCATCCAGTAGTTCAAATGGTTTACTGGATAAACTCAGGCCTTGATGATTAATATCTTTTGGATCTAACCCAAAGTGATCCTGAATCTTATACTGGAATTTCCCCCTGATTTGATTGCCTTTATATTCTAATTTTGTTGCGTAAACCTGCATAGACCAGATTCCGTGAACCGTTAACACTGTTCCATCCAATAAAGAATCAAATTGAGGAAGTTTCGTACCTTTACTTGATTGCATATACTGACTTGAAATCTGAACAATATCACTGTCCAATGTGCCGTTTTTTACATGCTCACCAAGACAGTTCATTAATACCTGATGGAAATTTTTTGTCGTTTCATGGTTTTTCAGTGCATTATCGAGCGAGGTATTGGCATATTCTCCACCTTCATTCTGTTCAAATTTGTCGACCATTTCAGAAAAAATACCAGACGTTTGGCTACCAATGCGCTGATCGATATTCATCCATTGCGGTGAAAATAGGTTAGCCAGCGATCGCATTCGCTTAAAATGTTCTGCTGCTGGTAATGAGAACTGATCTTCACCGTACATCGTATACCCTTCTCTATGAGAGGTGTATTGAGACTGTTTAAACGGTTTCATGAATCCGTAACCTTCAATAGTTTCTTTGGATTCATCACCATGAATCATGTCTGGTGCGTTAAAGTCGTCCATCTGGTTTTGAGTCTCATAGATCAAAATCGGATAACTGCCGGGTACAGGCTTCCAGTCTTCTTCTTCCTTCGCATCAGATTGTTTACGCTGCTGCTTACTTTGTTTTTCTTTTTCTGCCTGTTTTTCGGCGGCTTTTTCAGCCTGCATATTTTCCTGAATCTGTTTTGCATATCGTTCCGCGCTGGTGAGTGGCGGTGCCGTTTCGGTAAGGATGGCTGCAATGCTGTTTGCATCACTCCAGCCATCATAAGCCAGCGTTCCACATGGAAAATGCTCCCACTGCACGCCTTTATAGCTGAAAGTAATCATTTCGTGCATTTCCTCAACGGGGCTGTGAATCACATGGGGTGTGACATCACTGACACCGGAAATCACCGCTTGCTGAAACGCGATCGAATAGAATTTTTGATAATGGCCTTGCTCGTTCGTCCGGTAAAAGTCGATTGTTCCTTCTAAGTGCTCCTGTTTTGCAAAAGCGGTTGCTAACAATGGGGATGATTTATCTTTTAGTTTCGTAATTTGAATCCCATCGTGATTGATACCGTGTTGATGTGGCAGTTTTGACAGTGAATACTGACAAGCCAGTACAGTGATTTGATCGGTATGTGTTTCCTGATAGCGGTTTCCCATTGAATCTTTGGTATTGCAGCCACCGGAAATTAAACCTTGTGTTTCTCCTTTGAGTGTCAGATAGGCTAAATGAGCCATGTTGATTCCCTTTAATCAAGATGCATAATGAAATGCACTTTATATCATACTTTTAATTAACTCAGATGCATATTTTTAATATTTCTTTTTGCTATATGTCTGTGCTTACAATCCCGACAATCAATAACTTACAGAGAAGCAGTTTTAATGTGGGAGCTGATACAATCAAGTGGTATCTGAAACCTGAAAACAAGCCATATCAAATGCAATATTTCAAATCCGGATTTCTAATCATTTACAATCCAAGTGGTTTCGATATGGAATCTGACATGCAATCAAGCGGTATCGGAAGCCTGAAAATCAGGTGAATCTTAAATCAGACATGTTTTTGGTGTTCATGTAAGTTCATGATTATTCAAAATAATTGCGTGTAGCAATGTGTGTCTAATTTTGGTTTAATTTGAAGTGAAATATTGATTAAATCATTTAAAATCATGTAGTTATATAATTATCATATAATTTCAGGGAAGAATTTTTAGATTTTTCAGCACAGGATGTGTGTAAAAATCGTTCCTGACCAACGCCCGCAAGAGCCAAAGAAAAAGGAGTTTTGGTTACTTTTCCTCCGTGAAAAGTGACTGGGGCGCGTGCACCAAATGCCGCTTGAACCCACAAAACTAACCCGCGCACCAAACCCGCCACGAAAGCCGGAATCTTCCGGGAAAAGTTTCAACAAATCACTGGTTTTAAGCCTCGTATGCATGACCACGCAGGAGCATGGTCACGAGAAGAAATAGAGATTAGACAGAAGCCCCCCGGAAACAAGGAATTTGTCTATTCCCCAATCACTCGTCTACATTAAAAACTACAGCCCAAAAAGGAAAATGGATAAAACAATGGCAACAATCAGACTGGTTTACTACAGCCAAACCTCCGACGACATGTCGCAGAGCGAACTGAAACATATTCTGGAACAGGCCCGGACGAATAATCAGCAGCATGATATTTGTGGCATGCTCTGCTACGACAATCATTACTTTTTGCAAATACTGGAAGGTGACGCCGCTGAAGTGACGGCGCTGTTCCTGACCATCGCCGCAGACAAACGCCACCACTCTGTGGTGATTACCGGCGTACAGGAAACAGAAAAGCGCATTTTTCCCCACTGGAGTATGGGTTACGCCGGTGGTGGCGATGAGTTACTTGCCATGATGAAAGAACTGGGGTGTGACAACTTTGACCCGACCCAAATGAGCTTTATTGAAGCCGCAACGCTGCTGCATCAGTTGTCGAAATCACAAACAAGACTGTAACGACCCGTGCCCGGAATGAACTTGCTTCAGCTCATTCCGGCACATCAGAAAATAGCCGGTCTCAATGACCGGCATCAAACCCGGTAACCATTTCAGCCAAACACGCAAGTGCAACCTCAACATCTTCAGCGGTGACCTGCTCTGCCGGATGATGGCTGATACCTTTTTCACAGCGCACAAACAGCATCCCGACACTGGTCAGTTCTGCCATTGCCAGCGCATCATGCCCGGCACCGCTGGGCAGAAACCGGGGCGGCTTGCGGGTGACCGTCTCGACCGCAGAGGCCCACTGCTGCTGAAGGGTTTCATCACAGAGGACTGCCGGTGCCTGATAGAGATTTTCATAGTCCAGCTCCAGCTGACGCTGATGGGCAATGTTCTCAAGCCGGGAGAAAAGCTGCTGTGTACACTGCTCCAGCTGCGACTGAGACAAGCTGCGGATATCAATGGTGAAGCGCACATCATCGGGAATCACATTGACCGCCCCCGGCAGCACATCGCATTTTCCCACTGTGGCAACGATCTCATGCTCACGGGCAAATGCTTCAATGCAGCTGATCATTTCCGCCGCACCACACAAGGCATCATGGCGATAAGAGACCGGAACCGTGCCTGCATGTCCGGCTTCCCCCCGAACCTGACACTGAAACCGCTTTGCTCCGGCAATACCGGTGACCACACCGACCGGCAGATTTTCCGCTTCCAGCACTGGTCCCTGCTCGATATGTACTTCCAGATAGGCCAGTGTATCTTCCGGCTTACGGGCATCTGAGCCGGCTTTGTCCGGATCAAGACCAAACTCCCGCATTGCCTGTGCCATGGTCACCCCATCGGCATCTTTCACATCCAACCATCCGGACTGAAAACAACCCGCAACAGCCGCTGAACCAATCAGCGTGGTATCAAACCGGGTGCCTTCTTCATCAGCAAAAGCAACCACATCAATGTGAAACGGAAATACCTGTTCACGCAGCAAGGCCAGCGTTTCAATCGCCAGCAATACTCCCAGATTACCATCATACTTTCCGGCATTGATCACGGTATCACTGTGAGAGCCAAGAATTAACACCGGCGCGTGTGGATCGGCAGCCGGTTTTCTTCCCCACTGATTTCCTGCACTGTCTTCCCATGTATCCAGCCCGGCGCTCTGCATCCATTTTGCCAGTTGATCATGCGCAGCCCGGTGCTGCGGGGTTAAATAAGCACGGGTCAGTTCAGTCTGACTTTCACTGTAACCCGCCAGAATATCAGCCTGTTCCATCAGGCGTGTCGCCCGGTTCTTCATCGTCACCCGGCTTTGTGTTGTTATCATTGGCGTTCCTTCCTGCTTAGCCAAAACTTAGCCAAAATAGTCCATCGCAGCGGCTACCGCGACGCCCGGTTCAATCCGGGCTTTATGCTTGATCAGCATCGCTTCCAGCGCGGCTAAGGTCGCTAATACACATTCCTGACGGGCGTTGTAACCCATGGTGCCAATCCGCCAGATTTTACCGTGCAACGGCCCGAACGAAGTGCCGATCTCAATACCGAAACGTTTTAGCAGTTCAAGGCGAACCGTGTCGCCATCGACTGTCTCCGGAATATAGACCCCAACCACATTATTCATCCGGTATGCCTGATTACCAAACAGTTTCAGACCCATTGCCTGTAATCCGGCTGCCATCGCACCACCAGCCTGTTTGTGGCGGGCGATCACCTGCGCTGCACCTTCTTCAAGGAAAATCCGGGCACATTCGCGCGCCGCGTATAACATGCTGGTCGCCTCGGTATGATGGTTCAGACGCTCCGGCCCCCAATAATCCATCACCATCGCCAGATCAAAGTAGTTCGACTGAATCATCGTGTCTTCGCCCTGCGTATGGTGATCGGCACGAATCCCGGCTTCCACATGTTTACGACGGTTGATCACCTCTGCACACTGGTCGCTGAGCGTGATCGGTGCTGAACCGGAAGGCCCGCCCAGACACTTCTGTAATCCGACAGAAACCGCATCTAAATGCCATGCGTCTGTCTTCAATTCATTCCCTGCTACCGAGGCCGTTGCATCACAGTAAAACAACACACCATGCTGATGACAAATCTCACCCAGTTCAGCCAGTGGCTGGTTCATGGTGGTGGATGTATCGCCCTGCACCGTCGCCAGCAGTTTAGGCTGAAAGGCTTTCATCTCAGCGGCTACTTTTTCCGGCGGACAAACTTCCCCCCATGGGATATCAATAGTTCTGACTTCCGCGCCGACCCGCCGGGCAATTTCACACAGCAAGTGCCCGAAGCGACCAATAACGGGGATCAGTACTTTGTCACCGGGCTTGAGCACCGAAACCAGTACCGCTTCAATCCCTGATCGGGCCGTACCATCGATCAGCATTGTCTGCTGATTTCGCGTCTCAAACACGCCCCGATACAGCGACTGCACCTGATTCATATACCCGGTCATCACCGGATCGTACTGACCAATCAGTGACTGGGAAATCGCCTGATGCACACGTGGATACGCATTAATCGGTCCCGGTCCCATCAACATCCGTTGTGGTGGGTTCAGTGTTTCAAATAGCTGGGTTTCAACTGACTGATTTTCAACTAACCCAGTTTTAATTAACCCGGTCTTAATAAGCTTAGCCTGACTGGTCATTGGTTCTCTCCGTTTAAACTGACTCCGGTATCCTCAGAACCGGAAAAGCTGGTCCCGTCACTGCGCGGGTCACTGGTTGCTGTCACCGCGCCCTGCGCATCCAGTACAATGGCACCGGCGTGTCCCATGAGTTCATTGCGATCGGCCACAGCAATCACATCGTGGCCCCGTTGTTTGAGTGCGTCAGCACACTGGTCATACAACGCCTGCTCGAGACGCAGATGATGTGTGTCATCGCCCCAGGTTCTGCCCAGCAGCCAGCGGGGGGCTGCCACGGCATCCCGGAGCGGATAATTCTGATATAAATAGCGGCTGAACAGGCAGGACTGCGTCTGCGGCTGTCCTTCTCCGCCCATAGTGCCATAAACCATCCGCCGTCCGTCAGCCAGCTCAGCATAGGCCGGATTCAGGGTATGAAATGGCTTTTTACCCGGAGCCAGAACATTGTGATGTGCAGCGGAAAGTGAAAAGCTTTTGGCGCGGTTGTTCCACACGATCCCGGTTTCCGGCAGCAGCACACCGGACCCGAATTCCCAGTACACACTTTGAATAAAGCTCACCATAGTGCCATCTTTATCTGTCGCCCCCATCCAGACGGTATCGCCGGGCTGTGCCTGATGCGGCCATGGCAGCGCGCGGGTCAGGGAAACCTGATCAGTACATTGTTCAACCACGCTATCATCCAGCCAGTGTTGCAGCGGTCGGGTCAGGCAGCTTTCATCACCCGCTTCACGATCACGAATGATAAATGCCTGCTTGGTGGCTTCCACCAGCAGATGAACGTGGTCGGTTTCCGTTTTGGCCTGCGCTGCCAGACGATCATAAATTGCCAGAATCAGCAGCGATGCGATCCCCTGCGTCGGAGCGCCCAGATTATATAATTGACCTTTGGACGTCTGTACCGTCAGTGGCTGCATCACACGGGCCTGATGATGATGAAAATCCGCCAGTGTGATCGGGCTGCCAGCCGCTGCCAGATCCTGCGCCATACGTTGTGCCAGTCCACCGCGGTAAAAATCATCCAGCCCTTGCTCTGCCAGCGTGTTGAGCGTTTTGGCCAGCGCCGGGTTCACCACAGTATCACCGGGCTGAAGCAGATGACCCGAAGGTAAAAAAGTGTGTGCGAATGCATCCAGTCCGCGAAAACGGGGCCGGGTTTTCTCACTGGCCGCCGCCAGACTTTGTGTCACTTCAATGCCCTGCGCTGCCGCAACAGCCGCCGGAGACAATAACTCCCCCAGTGTCTTCCGGCCGGGATTGATCGCCAGTGCTTTTTGCCACGCAGAGACTGTCCCCGCCATAGTAATTGCAGCACTGCCGCCAGACTCAGGCAGCGCATCACCACCGGCGCGATACGCATCGACATCGATTGCCAGTGCCGCCGCGCCACAGCCATCAATCGCCACCGGAGGCTGGCCAGGTTTGGCAATCAGCCAGAAGCTGTCGCCGCCAAGACCGTTCATATGCGGATATTGCACCGCAATCATCGCCGCCGCAGCCACCATCGCTTCACAGGCCGTTCCGCCCGAATCAAGGATCTGTTGTCCGGTTTGGGCCGCCAAATGATGGGGTGCGGTGAATGCTGTCTGATAACTCATGAGACCTCTCCCTGGCGCTGTGCTTCTTCAGCAGTCAGTTTGACTCCGGTTGCGATTAAATCTTCTTCCTGACCCGCCTGTCCCAGTAAAGACATTCCACACGGTCCTTCAGGTAAATCATGCATCGGTAAATGCAGCTGAGGCATACCACTGAGTCCGGCAAGGCTGGTCAGCCCCATCAGCTGACTGCGATACACCGCTAATTCATCCACAGGCATGGTTAATGCCGGTGGCCCGGAAGGTGTGGTCGGTAATACCCACAATGCATTGACCTGTTTCAGATGATCGGTCAGCTGAAGTTTGAAAATCGCCTGCTTTTGCAATGCAAAACCGAGTTGTTCCTGTGTCACGGAACGGGCCCATATCACCCGCTCCCAGATAGCCGGATCCAGGCTTGCGCCATGCCGGGTCAGCCAGGGGTCGTGTTTCTGAATAATTTCGTGTCCCTGTATGGTGCGAAACAGCAGACTGAGTTCACTCAGCGTCCAGCCCTGTGCGGTCAGAAAATCCCCATGCACCAGTGAAACTCCGGCCGCACGACACCACTGTTGCAAGCGCTGAAACCGTGGTTCGCTCAGATATTCAGCACATTGATTGTCCAGATAAAGCGCCGAACAAGTGACAGTGTCACCACTCTTTTGCTTCTCAGCTAATGGCAATGTTGTGGCAGATAACACTTGCCATACCTGACGTAATAGCGACAGATCACGGCTGAGAATGCCCGCTGTATCAAAACTTTTTGCCAGTTCAAAGCAAGCGTTCAGATTCAGGCTGCCCAGCGCAGGCCGCAACCCGAACAACCCACAATAACTCGCCGGTACCCGTACCGAGCCGCCGGTGTCTGTCCCGATGGCAAAGTCGCAGTCTCCGGCCGCCACAGCGACAGCGCAGCCGCTGGATGAACCACCGGGCAGACAATCGGGTGCTGCCGGGTTGACCGGCGTTCCGTAGTGAACATTCTGCCCGTTCAGGCTGTAAGCCAGTTCATCGGTCTGCACCCGCCCGACGCACTCAGCGCCATGGCGAAGCAGAGCAGAAATCAGCGGAGATGTTGCGTCTGCCTGCGGGTGTGTCGCCAGCCACTGCGGATTCCCGGCACCGGTGGTATAACCGGCAACATCAAACAGATCTTTGAAGACAAACCCGGTACCGGACAACTCACCGCCCTGCATTGAGGGCAGATAATCGGGTCCCTGATGGCAATATATCCGGCTATCTCTTTTCATCACTATCCCCTTACGGACGTATCCGCTGATGCACCCTCAGATATTTCACTCTGCCGCGCATAGCGGTTCGCTAAAATCGCACAATAAAAAATCTGCAGCGGGTGATACAGCATAATCGGCAGCAATATCATTCCCAGCGAAGGGTCAGCCCCAAAGATAACTTTAGCCATCGGAATTCCGGCTGCCAGCGTTTTTTTCGTACCACAGAACACGGCGGCAACTTCGTCGGGTAAATCAAAAGGTAATCGACGGGCCCCCCACTGAATCAGGTGCACCATCAGAAGCAGCGTGACAATACAAACCCCGACCGACAGCGCCAGCAGGCTCACCGAAAATTCATGCCAGATGCCTTTTTCCACTGAGTCGCAGAATGCGTTGTACACAATCAGCAGAATGACAATTTTATCCACTTTATTGACGACTTTTTTGTGTCGTTCGGTGAATTTCACCAGATATGGCCGCAGTAACTGACCGGCAATCATCGGCAACAGCAGCAGTTTGGAAATCGAAATCACGGATGCAAGTAAGTCCAGATGAACCCCGGCAAAGCCCATAAAAAACTGAATCAGGAACGGCGTGATGAACACCCCGAGAATACTCGACAACGACGCATTAAAGATCGCTCCGGGCACGTTGCCTTTGCCGACACTCGTCATCGCAACAGAAGAAGAAATCGTGCTTGGCAGCACCAGCAGATAACAGAAGCCAAACGCCAGTGCAGAGGGCATTGCACTCAAAAACGCTTTGCCGAAAATGACCCAGATCAGCGGATAAACCACAAAGGTCGCCATCTGGATGTAAATATGTAAACGCCAGTTGGTTACACCGGCTTTAATCGCTTTGGGAGAGAGACCTAATCCATGAAGGAAAAAGACAATCGCAACCCCGATACCGGTGAGTTTATCGAGATAAATGACGCCTCCGGTCCGGCCAATATCAGAAGTGACTGTGGCCAGCAAAATTGCAGCGACCATCCCCGCCAGAAACCATTCTTTTTTTATTTTTGCCAATATATTCATTGTATTATTTATTTCCTGCTGTGATACACCCGTCTCGTCCGGGAATTTATGAAGACTCCAGTTCGTCCAGTTCCGAATAACTCCGGGCAATATTCCGGCTTAGTTTCGCCGCCTCCGGCCCAACATGGCGGTAGACCTGATTGACCAGATAAGAGATCAGGCTCATTGGTACGGCATAGCTGTCCAGAGGCGCCTGATTATTCATATGGCAGAAGATAACATGTGTCACCCGGTCTGCGTACTTTTGCCCGGACTGATCGGTAATGAGCAGACACGGTTTGCCCTGCAGCTGCGCAATCAGCTGCTCAAAATGGCTGATCCGGCGGCGAATACCAAACAGCACCACGAAGTCATCTTCCGTGACAGAAACCAGATCTTCTCCGATGGTCTGCCCCGGCAGTGGCAGTAAATCAACATCTGTTCTGCACTGCATCAGTTGCTGGCGAAAGTGCATCGCCAGCGGATAGCTGTTGCGGTAACCAATCACTTTGACCCGTCTGGCACGAACCATTTGCTCAATCAGCTCAGATATCTCCATCGCCGCCAGTTGTGCTGACAGTTGTTCCAGTGCCTGTATCTCATGCTGGATACCCGGATCATCCACACCAGAAGTCAAAACCGGCACGCCTTGCTCTCTTTCCTGCATCAGCTCTCTGCGCAGGGCTGGATGATCATCATACCCCATTTGCCGGATGAAACGGCTGACGCTGGTCTTGGAAACGGCACAGGCTTCTGCAATTTCAGCCGTTGAAAGCATCAGTATTTTTTCCGGGTTAAACTGGAGAAAATCGGCCACCCGGCGGCTGCTTTCCGTCAAACGGGAATAATGTTGAGTGATTCGTTCACTTAATGAATGATGATTTGTCATCAGAACTCCGTTACCAATTCCATTTGTTTTCTAATCAGGTATTCAATACGGTTGGTATCAATCCAGACGAAAGCCAGGCTTAACGTACCGCCGAAAGAAAACTTTGCAGCTCAGGTGTTTGCGGCGCAGCAAACACGTCTTCGCTGACGCCGGTTTCCCAGACTTTGCCCTGATTCATAAACACCACGCGATCACCGACATCACGGGCAAAGTTCATTTCATGGGTAACCAGAATCAGAGTCATCCCTTCTGCTTTGAGCTGCTCCAGCACTTTCAACACCTCCCCGACCAGCTCCGGGTCAAGTGCGGAAGTGATTTCATCACACAGCAGAACCTTCGGGTTCATCGCCAGTGACCGGGCAATCGCAACCCGCTGTTGCTGTCCGCCCGATAAATTGGCCGGATATGCATCAAACTTATCTCCCAGCCCGACTTTTTCCAGCAGCGCTTTGGCCTGCGTTTCACAAGCTTCCCGGCTCTGTTTCAGCACCAGCTCCGGTGCCAGCATAATATTTTCACCGACCGTCATATGCGGAAATAAGTTAAAACTCTGAAACACCATCCCCACGCTGCGGCTGAGCAGGCGTAATTTATAGTCGTCATTTTCAACCGCCTGATTATCAACAATAATCACGCCGTCCTGATAATCTTCCAGCCCGTTCATACAACGCAACAAGGTACTTTTACCGGACCCGCTGCGGCCAATAATCGAGACCACTTCACCCTGATTGATTTTCAGATCAACCCCTTTTAATACATGATTTTCGCCATAAAATTTATGGACTTTTTCAACACTAACGACTGACATGATTGCGGGCCTCCAGATAACGGGCGAATGCAGAAAGCGGAAAACAGATAGCAAAATAGATCACCGCCACCAGAGCGAAGACTTTAAAGGGCTGAAATGTGGCGTTATTGAGCATGGTTCCGGCCTTGGTTAACTCCACAAAACCAATAATTGAGGCTAAAGCCGTCCCTTTGACGATCTGAACGGAGAAGCCAACAGTTGGCGCAATCGCCGTTCTCGCAGCTTGCGGGGCAATGACATAACGCATGGTTTGCAGGTAAGTCAGCCCGAGTGTCCGGCAGGCTTCCCACTGTCCTTTGGGCAGTGATTCAATACAACCCCGCCAGATATCGTGAAAAAATGCACTGCTGAATAACGTCAGAGATAATCCGGCAGCCGTCCAGGCACTGACTTCAATGCCCATCAGCGACAACCCGAAAAAGGCCAGAAACAGTTGCATCAGCAGCGGCGTGCCCTGAAACAGTTCAACATAGCATTGAATGATGAAAGTGAACGCCGGATTGCGGGTACTGCGCAGCAGGGTCAGCACCAACCCCAGCAAACCGCCACCGATAAATGCGATCAGTGACAACGCCAGTGTCCAGCGTGCGGCCATCAGTAAACTGGTCACAATATCCCAGTCCGTAAATTGCATCATAATCGGCGCTCCTAAAGCGAGGGATTTTTAAATATCATACGTTTGACCAGTGCAAAGACCTGACGCATGACAATCGCTAACAGCAGATAAATCACAGCGGTCAGCATGTAAGATTCAAAGCTCAGAAAGCTTCTTGACTGCACAAAGTTCGCGGCAAAGGTCAGATCTTCCACAGAAATCTGTGAGACAACGGCCGAACCAAGCATCACAATGATGCACTGACTGACAATCGCCGGATACACCCGCTGATAAGCCGGTGGCAACACAATCCGGGTAAAAATCTGCAACCGGGTCAGGCCGAGCGTTTTACCGGCTTCCCACTGGCCTTTGGGCGTGGCATCAATCCCGGCGCGGATAATCTCGGCAGAATAAGCCCCCAGATTGATGACCATTGCCAGCAGCCCGGCCTGCCATGCCGTCAGCTTGAGCCCGATGGCCGGCAGACCGAAAAAGATAAAAAACAGCTGTACGATAAACGGAGTATTCCGAATCACCTCCACGTAACAGGTACAGAGAAAACGCAGCCATTGCACCCGGCTGGTTTTTGCTGCGGCACAAAGCGTGCCGAGTAGCAGGCCGCTGACCGTTGAAATCACAGTCAATCCAATGGTGGTTTCCAGCCCTGCCACAAACTGTGGCAGGTAAGGGGTTAATCCGCTAAAGTCCAGCTGATAACTCATCGTTCATCCTTCCGCTTATGCGCCTAAATCAGCCGGGAAAGGTGCTTTCAGCCATTTCTGGGAAAAACCTTCCAGCACACCGTCTTTTTTCGCTTCGGTGATCAAAGCGTTCACTTTCTCCAGCAGCGCTTTTTCTCCTTTCATCACCCCAACGTAGCAAGGTGAGTTTTTCAGCATAAACTTGGTTTGTGGTGCTTTGCCCGGATAACGGGTCGCGATTTCAGTCACCACCAGATTACCGGTTGCAATCAGGCTCACCTGTCCGGACAAAAATGATGACAAGGTTGCGTTATTATCTTCAAAACGTTTGATTGTGGTATCTGAAGGAGCCAGTTTGCTCAGCTCCAGATCTTCAACCGAACCACGGGTCACACCGACCGTTTTACCGCTCAGGTCCGCAGCTTTGGTCACTTGCTCACCCGCCGAGCCAAATACGCCTAAATAGAAAGGTGCGTATGCCTGCGTGAAGTCGACGACTTTTTCACGCTGTGGGTTTTTCCCCATACTGGAGATCACCAAATCCACTTTACCGGTTTGCAGATATGGAATCCGGTTAGCACTGGTTACCGGCACCAGCTTCAGTTTCACATTCAGTTTTTTCGCCAGATAAGCGGCCATGTCGATATCATATCCGTGAGGTTTGAGATCAGTACCAACTGAACCAAATGGCGGGAAGTCCTGTGGCACCGCCACTTTAAGCACACCGCTTTTTTGTACCGAGTCGAGTTGGTCGGCCTGCGCAGCAGAAATACCTGTCAGCAGACTGACAGACATCAGCATCCCTGTAATTGCAGCAAATAATTTCATCTGTATCTCCTTATCAGCAATGAAATATAAAACAATGAAACGCATGAAACACTGATATAACTATCTGCAACGAATGTGCCAAAGATAAAAATAAAAATAACTCATTGAAAAATATGAGTTATCTATCTTTCTTACTATCACCTTACTCAGGGAAAAGCGCTGATCGTGAAACTTTTGGTGCACAGATCGATCATTATGGTGCAATCGTTACAAAGCGCTCTGATTGAATGCGCTCCGTGATTAAGCTGTATTTTAGAAACATCGTCTGTCCGGGAACCCGGTTGAAAGGCATCGTAAAAAACCAGCGGCAATCACCTGAAGGCAATCACCTGAAGGCAATTACCTGAAAAAGGAGCGCGAACGCTCCTTCTCTTGAACTAAAAGACACATGATGTCAGAGGCTGTTCTGAATGCCTGTTTCTCATCATGGGCCACTCAGGCAGATATCAAACCGAGACACGCATGACCCCATCCCGGGGCTCTGCCGCTCAGTTTGTCGCCTTTAATGTCACGCCAGCGTAAGACGAGTAACCCCGCAGCATGATGGAGTAAGTCCCGGCTTCTGCCTGACTGATAGTACAGGTTTCATTGTTCCCGCTGCGATAAGGACGGCAATCATAGTTACTGGTACTGGCTTTGCTGCCATATTTAACATACAGGTCTGCATCACCAGAGCCACCGGAAATCGAAATGGTGACGGAGCCGGATGATGGCAGCTCCAGATTATACCAGCTCATCCCCGATGAACTGCCACTCAGGCCGGTCAACGGTGTGCCTACTTTCAACACCGGCGTTTGATCCGCTTTTACGGCTGAATTCGCCATCTCAATGATATAAGCGAGCCCGAGCCGGGCGAATTTCTGCGCGTGTTTTCCCTCTTGGTCTGAATTTGACAACGTGTCATTTGAGGTGTGAATTCTTGGGTTATCCTGATTAAATTTCGCCTCAAACGGCATCGTTGCTGCATACCCTGACTGATGCCATGAAGCATGATCCGAACAACCGTAACCACACTGATCAAAGCCATACTTCAAATCCGGCAGATATTCATCCAGTAAGGTCGTCATGAATGTATTCAGGTTGCTGTCCGTATAGTCGGACATAAAGACGATATCTTCATCCGAACCATGATAGTTGGTCATATCCAGCTGCATCACAGACAGTACATTTTTCCCGTCTGACTGATATTGACTGGCAATATCCTGCGACCCTCTCAAGCCCACTTCTTCAGCAGCATAGGCCATAAATGCAATAGTTCGCCTGGGTTGAAAGTTGTTTTCTGACAACACCCGGATAATTTCTGTCACGCTGGCAATACCCGACGCATCATCGTCGGCTCCGGGCGCAACACTCTGCTCATTGGTCCGGGATCCGACCGTGGAATCCAGATGCCCCCCAATCACAATGATTTCATCTGGTTTTTCAGACCCTTCCACGGTCAGAATGACCGATTTCTGATCATAGCCTGAGTGACTGAACTGAGTAACAGACGCGGCTTTCCAGCCGGAAGTCAGCGATTTCCAGTCATTCATAATCCAGTCAGAGGCTTGTTTGCCGGATGTGGTGGTATAAAACCGGTTGGTGAAGCCTGATAAGCTGCGAATCGTATCGGTAATCTGATCGGCACTCACCATGGGTAATAACGGTTTAACCGTGGCCTGCTGACTCAGTTCAACACCGCTGAATGAGCTGCTGGTCAGTGCCATCCTGCTGGCCGCCACAGCGCTTTGCTCCGAGTCATGCACCATATACCCGCCACACCGGTGATGATCTTCGTGCATGTTATGAGATAATTCAGCCAAATCCTGTGTATCAACCTGTCCGACCCAAACCAGCGGATTGTCCACGGCAGATTGTGTTTTCACCGGCTGGCTGAGTGATTTCAGTAATGTCTCTTTTGCATCAGTCCCAATCGAAATCCAGACTTTGTCATTTTCTGCTGCTTTCATTTTCTGCGGTGCCGGCGAGGCTGATGATGGTGAACTCAGCAAAGCCAGTATCACCGCCAGACTGATGTGATTTAATTTCATAGGATCTCCCTGTCGATGTGTTTTTATCGGTTATCAGAACGCCTAACCTATCAGAACACATTCAAAATAGGGATCGATGTAACAAAATTAATTCATATGCCAAATGTAAGAAACAATTGGCACAATATTGTTAATAAAGTGTTAACCTTTATCCGTCCGGACCGATTCTCTTCTGCCAGTCAAAAATTCCTTCTGCGACACGGTAAAGGTCTTGGTCAGGTCGTGAAGTTTATCTCCGAGCATAGTAATGTCCTGGCTAATCACACCATTGAGTTTGATCGATTCACTGGTGGCTTCAAAGCTTTGATCCATATGACGGAAATTGTCGGAAACACCATCGAGCTGGGCGATCTGCTCCCGGATCACCGAATCAATTTGTTGCACGTTCTTGCCAATCGCATGCATGACCTGTTCGATATCTTTCCAGCTTTCTTCTGTTTTCATCACATCACCGGTACAGGCCTTCGTCGTCACCAGACTTTTCTCCATAATCTCGACCACATGAGACGTACTCTGGCTGATCGTCTGCACAATTGAGGTCACATCTTCGGTGGAATCATGGGTACGTGCGGCAAGCTGGCGCACTTCATCCGCGACGACGGCAAAACCACGTCCCATATCCCCGGCTCTTGCGGCTTCAATGGATGCATTCAAAGCGAGCAAATTGGTCTGTTCAGCGATGCCGTTAATGACATCGACGACACGAACAATTTCGTCAGTATCATGTTTCAGTTTACCAATCGCACCCGATACCGCTTCAATTTCCCCGGCCAGTGACTGAATCCGATCCACCGTGGTTTTCACCGTGGTCCGGCCGGTCCCCAGCTCTCTTGCCGATTCTTCCGCTGAAATTTTAATCTCGCTCAGCACATCTTCCACTGACTGGCTGGTTGCCACAGAGCGCTCGAGTTGCTCACGCACCAGATGCGACTGACGTTGTGTTTCCTGCGCATGATGATCCAGCTGATGGTTGATGTCTCTGACATCGTCCGATAACGGCTTCATCCGGAAAATCGAACCCAGCAGGTTGGCAAAGGTGCCATCTAAATAATTAACAAAATAGTTGATGCCTTTTGCCAGTACTGTTAATTCATCATTGCCTCTTTCTTTCAGGCGGATGGTCAGATCACCGTTGCCGGATGAGAGTTGTTGAATCGTATCCAGCATATAGGTAACCGGACGGGTAACCGACCGGGCAAGCACCCAGCCAATCAGGATACTGGCCAGAACGGCAAGAACTGTAATCTGCCATAACGTCGTCATGGTTTTACTTTCCAGCCGTTGCGCCAGGATTAACGCTTCCTCCGTCTCAATTTCGCTGATAATGGCCCAGTGCAATCCCAGAATATTCAGCGGCCTGTAAGACGAAAACACATCTTTCATCTGGTAACCTTTCGACTGCATAAAACCGTCCTGATTATTTAACGCCGCGCGGCTTACCTGTGTCTTCACCGGTTGCAGGCCAATGGTCGTGTGGTGAGCCTGTATTTGTGTTAATACGCTCTCCGGAAGACCGTTCTGCCGCATGATGTCAATATAGTGCGTCTCATCTTCGACAAACATCCGGGCATCGGAACGCATCAAGCCATCGTCACCAACCAGATAAGTTTCTCCGGTCCGGCCCAGCCCCTGATTGGCCCAGTCTTTGTCATGGGTCATAATTTTATCCAGTTTGTCGATGGGCATCTGATAAATCAGTACCCCCAGTAACTGGCCGTTTTCAGTCAGGGGGGCGCCGATAAATGCCGCCTGATTGTCGTAAGACGGCAAATAAGGTGAAAAATCTCCCATTTCTATCTGACGGCTTTGCATCACACGCTGAAAGACCTGACCGATCCCCGTATTGGCATAAGGGCCATCTGTCAGTGATGTTGCGAAATCGAGTTCTTTAAAGACCGAATACACAATATGCCCCTGCTTTGGTTCAACCAGAAAGATGTCATAAAAGCCAAAGTCATTCAGATACTGGCGAATCGCCGGATGATATTTGCTGTGCATGCGGGCATAAGCGGATGACTCATTCAGGCTGACCAGATTATCTTTTTCTCCAAGCGCGGCCGGGTTGTCAGCAATAAACGTCTGCTGAAATGCATTGGTCCGCGCCGATAAGCCAGACAGCATTTCCGTGACCGGAGGCGCTTTACCGGCATTGTGTTTGCTGTATTCCTGAGCGAAATCCTGCTGATAATATTGCCCGAGGGATGAACGCGGCACCGAAGGCACAGGTCTTTCGAAAAAAGCCTGCGTAAAATCTTTCATGGCCTGAATATACATCAGATTCTTTGAGGCACTGTTTATCTGGCCACGAATGGTAAGAAAATAATTTTCCACCTGCTTGGCGGTTTGATTCCGGCTGGCAACCAGTTGATTTTCAACATTAGCCAGCAGCAGCTGTTTTGCTTCAGTGGTAGTCAGCCATCCCAGCGTTAAACAACTGGCAACCACACACGTGACAGAAAGCGCGATGGAGCTGACTAATAGCTTTGTCTGTAATCTCATATCATCCCTAACCGATTTGTTGCGTAATGAGGGAAGTATAGACAAAGATAACAGGATACGGGGTTGAGGTGGGCGCTTCGGGGTGGTATCACACCACTCCGAAGCAAACATCGCTCATCACTTCCACACAAAAAGCGACTGATGCACCTCATAAGCCGCCAGCACTGTCGCCATCTGAATCTCATGGGCAGCAATAAATTCGCTGTCATAAATCGTCTCATCCGGATATTCGGTGATCAGCTGTAGCGGTACATCCGGGTCACTGACCGCAGAAATCAGGCAGGGATATTGATTGACCATCCGGAAGCCATGCTCTCCGGCATGCTGCTCATATAACGTGATCTGACGCTGGTTGATTGCCATCACAGCGGGATAGTCGTTGAGCTTCAGGGTCAGCGCCTGAATAAAGCGCTCTGCATACGCAGCCCATTGTGGTGAATCCTGATGGCGAATGATTAAAAAGAACCCTTTCGGAATCGTCCACATGTCAAATCCCTGCGGAACATAACCTGATAGCGGGCGGATCCATTCATGGGACGGGTAACCATGTAAATTGATATGCAGCTGCGCCTGACTGACTGCCAGCGCCTGCCGGCGAATCGCTTTTTCATACCACGGCGCTTTGGTCCGGTATTCGAGGTCATCACCAAGCGCTGTATATCTCGCGGCATGATGCATGTGGTGTGGATTGTCCTGAATCAAGCGCTGATGGAGCGCATAACCATCAGGGTTTTCCAGTGGTGAAATCACAAAATGGGCATCCGGCTTCGCCGCCAGCACGTGGGCAGCCCGCAGTGCACCGACCACACCAGACGTTTCATTGGCATGCTGTCCCCCGCTGATCAACACCGGCTGATCAGAGCCCTGAATGTACCGGGCACAAACCTTCCGGCCGGTACGGGTTTCTGCCTGCAGTGGCTGACCGGCAAATGATGCCAGCTCCTGTGTGACCTGAAACAGGGTCAATGGTCGTTCAGCTGCTGATAAAACCTGAGTGGTTTGATCCCAGTCTGCGACCGCATAAGAACCCGTTGCCACTTCCAGATAATAGTTCCCGGTGACTGAATGGGTAATATCCGGCACAATCTGTCCCGGCTGACTATTACGTGCAGACTCAGATTTTCCTTCCCGGTGCTTAAACCATGCCTGAAGCGAGAGGTACAGATCTTCATGCAATGCCTCTTTCAGACTAAGCCGTTCCTCTGCGTAACCCACAGCTTCATCCGCAACCGGAACCTGTATACTGATCAATAACCGCTCAAAGCAGGGGCCCTGATCCGGCCACCCGGCGGATGAGACAGCACCCATTACTGCCTGATACGCCTGCTCGTAATCGGTGATTATCCGTTCATCCCGCAGAGACTGCCCATCTTCAGCGAAAACCTTAATCCAGCCGGTCGGGCTGAGCTGTCGGGCGCCGGTGATGGAACGGTGGCGGTAATTGGGTGCAAATACCGGAATAATTTCACTCTCACCGCCGGTTAAATGAAATCTGACCTGATACCAGAGATGATGCGGCGCTGCCATGACCTGCGCTGTAACGGTCGTGGATGCTGCGGTAAAACAGAGCCGTTCATCCATGGCTGACAGCGGGTAAGCTTCCAGTAAAAACCGTCGTGGCGATGCACACGGGCTCTGCGGATAAATCACTTCAATCTGCTGAATGTCAGAGGAACTCAATTCAACAATCTGGCCGGTCTCATTTTTCAGCCGGTAAACTTTGGGACCGCTTTGGTTGCCTGGTTTATAACAGGAAACAGGTTCATGGCTGGAAACAGGTTCATCACGGGAAACAGGTTCATGGCGAAGCATCAGCTCATGACGAATAATCAGTTCATGACGAAGAAAAAAGTCCAGCAGGGGTTTACAGGCACTGAACACTTCAGCCTGAATTCCCTGTGCGAGCAATGCCGTTTCCACCTGACACCGGGTTTTCCTGTCTGCAAAAAGCCATAACTGAATATGGTGGCGGTGATCATAAACGGCCGGTAGGTGCTTTATCATCATCCCGGCGGTCGATGGAATGGTTTGAGACAATAAATGCTTCATCGGCTGGTTCTCCCCGTTGGGTCAAGCATGTCCCGCAGCCAGTCACCCAACAGGTTCAGCCCCAGAACGGTCAGCAAAATCGCCATACCGGGAAACAGGCTCACCCACCAGGCCGTCTGAATATAGGTTCGCCCGTCAGCCAGCATCCCGCCCCAGCTGGGCGTCAGCGGGTCGACGCCCAGCCCTAAAAAAGTCAGGCTGCTTTCCAGCAAAATATTATTCGCCACATTGAGCGTCATCAGTACAATCACCGGGCCCATTAAGTTCGGCAGCAGATGGCTGAAAATAATCCGGAGATGACTGACACCAATCGCATGGGCAGACTGAATAAATTCCCGATCCCTCAGCGCCAGCACCGAACTGCGGACCAGCCGGGCATACTGCACCCACTGGGACACAATCAGTAACATGATCATGTTCGTCAGTCCGCCGCCAACAATCGCAATAAAGGTAATCGCCAGCAGGATGAATGGCATGGCAAGCTGCACATCCGCAAAACGCATGACAAACATATCCCAGAATCCGCGAAAATAGCCGGAAACCAGTCCCATCACCACACCGAAAATCACCGCACCGAGCACAGAAAGTATGCCAACCTGTAAAGAGACTGCGCCACCGGAGACCACACGGGCAAACACATCCCTGCCCAGCGGATCGGTGCCCAGCGGATGAGCCATATCCGTCAATGGCGCTATCAGTCGCGCAGTCAGATTAATTTTGTCTGCCGCTCCCTGAAAAATGACATCGGACAGCAGCACCAGCAGCACCATGCCACCGGTGAACAACAGGCCAATCACAAATTCAGGATTCATATAACGCAATCGCAGTGAAGAAGGTGTTGTCATCGTTGTTACTCCGTCCGGATACGCGGATCAATCAGGCCATAGGCAATATCAACCAGCAGATTGATGCCGACAATCAGCATCGATAATACGGTAATCACCGCCTGCAAAACCGGGTAATCCCGGCTGCTGACAGCATCAAAAGCGAGCGTGCCAAGGCCCGGCCAGTTAAACACCCGCTCAATCACCACAATGCCGCCCAGCAAGCCACCAAATTGCAAACCAAAGTAGGTGATCAGCGGCACCGCACAATTACGCAGCGCATGTTTGTACAGTACTTTCGTTTCACTCAGCCCCTTCGCCCGCGCCACCATGACATATTGTGCCTGAAGGGTTTCCAGCATGGAGGAACGGACCAGACGCACATTGGTGGCAGTCAGAATCACCGCCATGGTCACCGCCGGCAGAATAAAGCTGGCCGGATCACTCATGCCGCTTGGGGGAAGCCACTGTAACCAGATGGAGAAGCACAGTACTAACATGAGTGCCAGCCAGAAATTGGGAAAAGAGAGCCCGATTAACGACGTCACACGAATCAGCTGATCAACCCATTTTCCCCGGCTGACCGCCGCCTGAATCCCCAGAGGAATGGAGATCAGCGAGGATACAATCATCACAATCACCGCCAGCAGCAGCGTAGCAGGCAGAGCCTGACCAATCAGCTGAGAAACCGGCGTACCACCCATAAAACTGAGGCCAAAATTGCCGGTCAGAACACCGTGGAGAAAATCTGCATACTGCACCAGAAACGGCCGGTTCAGCCCCAGCGATTCCCGGATTAAAGCCAGATCCGCTTCCGTCACACTGCCTGCTCCCTGTGTGAGCATCAATGCCGGATCGCCGGTTAACCGGATGGCATAAGCCACCACCAGAGTGATAGCGAAAAAAACAAAGACAGCCTGAAACAGCCGCTTCAGTAAAAAATTAAGCATGAAATCTCCTTTCCCCGAAAATTGTCGCGGTCGCCATCAGGGACGACTATTCAACCGTCACTTTATTTAAGCGCAGACGGCTGTCCGGAACAGGCGTAAAATGTTTCACCCGTTTTGAAAGACCAAAGATTTCATTGATGTTGTACAGCGGCATTTCCAGCGCACGGTCGGCAGCATAACGGGCCACAGACTGCAAAATTGCTTTGCGTTTCGTTTGATCGGTGATGGAACGCTCTGATTCAAGCAATTGATCCATTTTCGGATCGCTGTCATAAGGGTTCCATTTCTCACCGGTGTGATACATAAAGTATGCGGTATTGTCATAATCAAACGTCCAGCCCCCCCAGGATTGCTGGAACATCGCACCGGTCTTCCCGGACGGAATAATGTCATTGAGCAACACATTTGTTTCATACGGCTTAATCGTCGCGTTCAGACCGATCATTTGCAGATAGCTGGCAACCGCCTGAGCGACTTCGTTAAAGGTGGCATTATTGCCACGAATATCGATCTGAACTTTTGTGCCCGGCCTGACACCAGCGGCTTTCAGCAGCTGCTTCGCTTTTGCCGGGTCATAAGGCAGGGGTTTCATCGCCGGATCATTTCCAAACGAAACAGCACTTTGAAAACTGGCAATAGCAGATGCCTGTCCGCCTAAAATCGAGTCAATAATCGCCTGACGATCAACCCCGTAAATCATGGCTTTTCTGACCCTGACATCTTTGGTAATACCCGATCGGGTGTTAAACCGCAGCGCATAGACAGCGGGCCCTTTCGTCGTCACAATATCCAGCTTTGGATTCGCCTGAATAGCCGGAATCATCGCAATCGGAATCGTCGGCGGGATCACCAGATCGACCCGGCCAGCCTGAAGCTCCGCAACCGCGGTTGATGGTTCCGGAATAAAGCGATAGTTCAGCTCAGAAAGTTTTGCTTTTTCACCCCAAAATCCCGGATAAGCTTTCAGCCGGATGCCGACTTTAGGCTGATAATCAACAAACTGAAACGGACCGGTACCGACAGGATGGGTATTGAAATAGGCATCTCCCTTTTCCTGAATGTATTTGGGCGGTACGATCATCGCACCGTAACCGGCCAGTTTGGTCAACAATACCGGGTCGGTCTTTGTGAGGAAGAAGTCGACGGTATCATCATCGACCACGGCAACATGGTCGATCGCCGAATAGTTCGAACGTTGTGGTCCTTTTTTCCCTTCTTCACCCAACAGACGATCAAAGGTAAATTTGACGGCCTGCGCATTGAAAGGTTCGCCATTATGAAATGTCACATGATGACGCAATTGAAAACGAATCCGTTTCCCCTGATCAAGTTCTTCCCATGAGGTCGCCAGACCCGGCTGCAACCTGAGATCAGGTCCGCGGTAGATTAAAGCATCGTAAATGTTGGTCGACACCGATGCCCAGTTCACCAGAAACGTATCAATCGGGTCCCAGCTACCGGGATCCTGCGGTGACGACACAGTCAGTGTACCGGCAGCCATACTCCATGTGGAACAACTGAGCCCGGCGGCAAGCACCAGCGATTGCAGGACATGTGTGGGTTTGATTCTGATCATTGAACGACTCTCCATATTTGCGTCTCCCATCCATAGGGGCTGTTGGTTGATTCTGATTTATTCAGACTGCCTTGCCACCAGATGTCCGGGGCTCACTTCGTCATAAGTCAGCGCCTGCGGCGGCTCACCAACCGGGCGGACCGGGCTGGGAATATCACCACTGAGTAATTCACGCTGCCGCTGACAGCCCGGATCAGCAACCGGGACGGCACTCAGCAGGCGTTTGGTATAAGCATGTTGCGGTGTATCGAAAACCTGAGACCGGAAACCCATTTCAGCAATTTGTCCGAGGTATAACACCACAACGCGATGGCTCATTTTTTCCACAACAGCCATATCGTGGCTGATAAACAGGCAGGCAATCCCATATTCCTGTTGTAATTCCATAAACAAGTTGATGATCTGCGCCTGAATGGTGACATCCAGCGCAGACAAAGCTTCATCAGCAATAATCAGTTTGGGCTCAGAAGCCAGTGCTCTGGCGATGCAGATCCGCTGACGCTGGCCTCCGGAAAATTCATGGGGATAACGCATTGCGTGTCCGGCCTGTAGCCCAACCCGCTCCAGTAATTCGCTGACGCGTTGTTCAATTTCAGCTTCGGTGGCCAGCAGCTTGTGGGTACGAATCGGTTCGGCAATGGAGAAACCCACGGTTTTTCGCGGATCAAGGGAGGCAAACGGATCCTGAAAGATATATTGAATATCGCGCTTCAGTGCCCGAAGCTCTGCTTCAGACATATTGCTCAGAGAACGGCCATGAAAACAGATGGAACCGCTGGTGGCTTTTTGCAATTGCTGAATCGTACGGCCAATGGTCGACTTGCCGGAACCGGATTCTCCCACCAGAGCGACCGTTTCTCCCGGATAAATATCAAAACTAACCTGCTCCACGGCGTGGACGCGGTGCGTCGCCCTGCCCCAGAAATTTTTCCGGGTATCAAAGCGTGTCACCAGGTTTTCAACCCGCAATAGCGGCGCATCATCATAGCGTGCCGTATTTTGCTCAGCTTCCTGACCGGTCACGACCGGACGGCCATTGTGCATCACGGTCACCGGGAAACGGTAAGGATTGCGCCGCCCCTGCATGCAACCCAGCCGGGGAACAGCTGACAACAGTGTCTGTGTGTAAGCATGCTGCGGCTGCCGGAATACATCAGCAACTTTCCCCTGTTCGACTTTCCTGCCCTGCCACATCACCACCACATCATCTGCGATTTCGGCAACAACCCCCATATCATGAGTGATAAAGACCACCGCCATATTCAGTGAAGTTTGTAATTCTTTGATAATCGACAGGATTTGCGCCTGAATGGTGACATCCAGTGCCGTGGTTGGCTCGTCGGCAATCAGAATTTTGGGCTTGCAGGCCAGCGCCATCGCAATCATCACCCGCTGCCGCATTCCGCCGGAGAGCTGATGCGGATAGCGGGAAAGCATGTCACGGGCATCCGGCAGCCGGACCAGTTCCAGTAAACGCTGACTTTCCGCCAGAGCCTGTGATTTGGAGAGCTTTTCATGGAGAAACAACGATTCACACAGCTGATCGCCAATCGTAAAAACCGGGTTCAGCGATGTCATCGGTTCCTGAAAAATCATGGCAATTTCTTTACCGCGAAAACCACGCATCTCCTTCTGGCTCAAGGCCAATAAGTCGACATCACGCCCTGTGCCGTTATACACAATATCTCCCGAGGTATAACGGGCACCATTGATATCTGCCAAACGCATGATCGACTGAGACGTGACCGATTTACCTGAACCGGATTCGCCGACAATCGCCAGCGTGCGACCCGGCATCACAGAGAAACTGAGGTGCTCAATCACACGCGTTCCGCCAAAAGCGACCGAGAGATTATTGACGGTGAGAATAGGCGTTTTCATTCTGTCTGCCACGGCTGCATCCTTGTTTTACAGTCAACTGATGACATCAGACCATCCCGGTGTGGTCACTTCCCTGTCACATGATAAAGACATATTGCAAACTAACCCTTATGCGATCAACTTATATTAACGCATAGTTCATTAACAAATGTTATACATATAAGTCACTTCAAGAGGTATGATTCAGCGATGCAAAACCATCATTCACTGCATGATCAGGGGAATCTTTTGAGATGAAATTTCGTCAGTTAGAAGCCTTCCGCCATATTATGTTACGGGGCACAACTTCAGCGGCTGCGGCAGAAATGCATGTCACCCAGCCAGCGGTGAGCCGGCTCATCAGCGATCTGGAAGATTCGCTTGGATTCAGTTTATTTGAACGTAAAAAGGGACGTCTGTTCCCGACGCCGGAAGCCGGGGAATTTTTTCGTTCTGTGGAAGAGAGCTTTCTCGGCCTTGAGAAACTGGAATCCGTTGCAATGCAAATTCGCGACAGGAATCCCAAAGAACTCTGTATCTCAGCCACTTCAGCAATCGCCAGCACATTGCTGCCCATCGCACTCAAAGAACATGGTCACTTTTATCCGGATGAGCGGGTGGTCATGCACACGGACAGTATGTCTGAGATCGTGATGCGCTTGCAGACCAGCGCCGTGGATCTGGCCATTGGGCTCCAGCTTCCTCAACTCAGCGGGATTGAACAGGAATTTATCGGCCATGCGCGGTTTGTCTTTGCAGCCAGAGCCGGTCATCCATTACTGGAAAAAACGGTGATTACCGCACCGGATTTAGCCGGTGAGTCAGTCCTGACCGTGCAGGACTCTTATCTGAATTACTGGAGTAAATTAGAACATGCGCTGGATGCGGTAGAATCGCAGTTGATGAAACGGCTGTATATTGATACCTCGCACACCGGATATGCCATGGTTGCCTCCGGTTTAGCCGTGGGTGTGCTGGAGCCCTTTGCGGCCCGGGTCTGGGCCGGGAATGGCGTCGAAACCCGCCCATTTGAGCCAGCCATTTATTATCCGTACAGTTTCTCTTATCCGACCAATATCCGCCACCAGCCATCACTACATCAGTTTAAACAGTCGATCAGAAACGCGGCACAGTCGATGGCAGAGTTTGCAGAGTGAAATCGTTGAGGAGTGAAAATGATGATGAGGGTTGCATTGACGTTACTTTACGTTCTTTTACACGAACAAAACTTAGTGAGCGGCCAGAATATGTTAGATTAAATGTGTTGATCTTTGGTGGATATTGTATTCACTCTGAATGCACTTTCATCACGTTACGGGTCGCTGAACACATCACCTGTAACCAAGAATAACGGTGTTCAGATAATACCTTCGGCTGCGGTAACTCCCGCAGCAACAACCAGGCACCAAAGATCAACCCCTCCGGCATCAAACCATTCCAAGTTATTTTCTGATCGGATATATCTGGTTCCGCAAACAAAAAAGCCCCAGCACCAAATGATGCTGAGGCCTCAGAATAAGTGGCGCACCCTACAGGATTCGAACCTGTGACCACCTGCTTAGAAGGCAGGTGCTCTATCCAGCTGAGCTAAGGGCGCGTTACGGGAGAGAATTATACGAGTTAAAAAACGTAAATCAACGAATTTATTCTGATAAACTATCTAAGTGACTAAAAATCTAGCATTTCTGATATGATGTGCGAAAAAAATACACAGGCAAACGTTTGCCTGTGGATGTTATGCTAAAGATCTGCGACAATGCGCGCGTTTCTACCCAAGAATAGAACCCCAATAACCGCCAAAATGCAGGTTTCAGTGGTTTGGGTATAAACCCGAGAATGTTTCTTCCTGATAAAAATAATGATGGATACTTATGACTGCACAGATTATTGATGGAAAACTGATTTCCCAAACTGTTCGCTCTGAGGTTGCTGCCCGTGTGAAAGCCCGGACAGAAGCAGGGTTACGCGCACCCGGCCTCGCTGTAATCCTGGTCGGTGATGACCCGGCATCTCAGGTCTACGTTGGCAGTAAACGACGCGCCTGTGATGAAGTCGGTTTTGTTTCCAAATCATTTGACCTGCCATTAAATACATCTCAGCAAGATCTGCTGAATCTGGTTGATCAGCTCAATGCTGATCAGGAGATCGATGGCATTCTGGTTCAGTTGCCTCTCCCCGCCGGGCTGGATGCAACTCAGGTGCTTGAACGGATTCTCCCTGAAAAAGATGTGGATGGTTTCCACCCTTATAATGTCGGACGACTGGCACAACGTATTCCAAAGCTTCGCTCCTGCACGCCTAAAGGGATTATTACCCTGATGGAAAGATATAACATCGAACTACGGGGCAAGCATGCGGTTGTTGTCGGCGCATCGAATATTGTTGGCCGCCCGATGACAATGGAACTGTTGCTGCAAGGTTGTACCACCACCACCTGCCACCGGTTTACCCGTGATCTGGAGAGCTATGTCCGTCAGGCTGATATTCTGGTTGTTGCCGTCGGTAAACCGAACTTCATTCCGGGAGAATGGATCAAAGCAGGGTCAATTGTCATTGATGTTGGTATCAACCGGCTAGACAACGGTAAACTCTCAGGGGATATTGAATATGATATTGCCAGCGAGAGGGCAAGCTATATCACACCAGTTCCCGGCGGTGTCGGGCCAATGACGGTTGCAACATTGATTGAAAATACGATGCTGGCCTGTGAGCAATATCACCATAAAAACTGATCTTTAGTTTTTCTGTACACCTTCACAAGTCTTTCGTCCTGTCTTGCCGGCTTTCAGCCGGCAAAATAGTATCAACCTTCCCCGCCATCACAATCATCAATCATCCCTGACAGTTGACCAAACCGGTATACTCAAATTTCAGACAAAAAAAACCACCGTCTCACAGAAAAACGGTGGTGGTGTTAAAATAAAAAAAAGGTAATAACCGACCACATAAAAATGTGGCTTCATTGCTAATGGATCCTGAATATTGTGTGAGGATTCAGAATCCAACAACAATTCAAGTATAGCCATTGCCATCAATTCCAGGAGGAGGACTATCCGGTTCTGACTAATCTGGCATATGAATTCGTTATCAGATGAGGCTTTTAACGAACCACTATTCCAGTGCGCAACGAGATGGTGTCAATATAAACAACAATATAAACAACATGTCTGCCAAAACAATATCGCATGATGACCGCATAAAAAAAACCGACCTTACTTTTCTTTACTTTCGCCTTTACCTTGCTTTACAAAACCCCATTCAGTATCAGTTATAAATATAATATATAAACAATATATTCGCATTATTATTCAATAAAAGTCCTATTCAATCTGTCGATGAAAGTCTGATACCATTCTAAGTAACTTTCTGATCTGGATATATCTGGTTCCGCAAACCGCTCAAGCCATCCCCTTTTTATTGATAAGAAAGGCGCTTCAACAAGGGCATCCATGCCCTTGTATGTTTGCTCCACCAGACACATCCAGATGATCAGTTTATTTTCCAGATTGGTCTGATACCAACATGATGGGATGACCTGAGACATAAAAAAGCCCGTCAAATCTGACGAGCTTTTGAGAAAGAGCAATCATGAACAGATTAACGGCTGACAATCCGGTCCGCCAAATGACTGACTGCCAGCGCAAAATAGTGCGAGCGATTCCACTTCATCAGCACATTGTAATTATTGTAAATCAGATATGCCCGGCCTTTTTCATCATCCGGTGCAACCAGCCACGCTTTAATATCCTTCGCCGGTGCAGGCAGTGGCTGACCGTTGTAACGGGTCACCCCCAGGCGTCGCCACTCCCTGAGTGTTTTCGCCTTACCCTGATGGCGACCTTCCAAAGACATATCAAATCCACGTGGCAAATGCACCTGCCGTCCCCAGCGGTATTGATTATCCCACCCGGAACGGTGCAGATAATTAGCGGTCGAAGCAAATACATCCGCCTTGGTTTTCCAGATATCAATCTTACCGTCATGATTGCCGTCGACTGCAAATGTCAGGAAAGAACTGGGCATAAACTGGCACTGTCCCATTGCCCCGGCCCATGAGCCTTTCATGTCGTGCGGGTCAATATGGTCATCTTCAATGATTTTCAGGGCAGCCATCATTTCCTTACGGAAGAAAGCTTCTCTGCGGCCATCATAGGCCAGAGTCGCCAGCGCACTCATCACATAATGACGACCAGTCAGGGCACCAAAGTTACTCTCCACCCCCCATAACGCCACAATATACTGTGGCTGCACACCATACTCACGACTGACCTGCTGCAGTGCAGCATAATGTTGGCGGTAGAGTTTCTTAGCCTTTTTCACTTTCCAGTCCGGTACCGCCCGCGGAATATATTCATCCAGCGTCAGCTTCTTTTCAGGCTGGTTTTTATCGGCCACAACGGTACGGTGTCTGTATGTCACATCACGAAATGCGGCTTCTACAGTCTCATGTGAGATACCGGCCTGTTCGGCCTGCTGTTTAAATGCATCAATATACGCTTCAAATGAAACTGTCCGGGCACTGGCCGTGAGGCTCAGCATCATCCCTAATCCGGCTAACCATAACCTCTTCATCTTATCTCCCTACTCTGTGTGCGACTGAATCTGCGCGGCTTTCATCGCTTTATACGTTTCCAGTACATTTTCCGGCGGTGGCGGCAGCTGAAGAAAAAAGCCATCGGACTCCAGCGATGCTTTCACCTTATTGACATCCACATTCGCTAGTTTTCTCCCTTCCAGATTGATTGTCATCATGAGCGAAGGCGTGCCGAACATAGTCATCAACTGTTCAGGAACCTGAGAAAAATCCCCTTTCTTCATCACGTACAAATACGCACCATCTTTACGAATACTTTTATAAACAGAGCACAGCATGATTTGCCTTTTTCTTCAAGATTTCAGTTGACCGGATTTATCATTTTATCAATCACACGCATATCAATGACCTTTACTGAACATAAAATTAACAATAAAAACGTCAATGTGTGGATAAGATAACTTGCCGAGTTAAGTCAGTGAATATAACATGACGAACCTGAGCAATGTGAAGCTTTCTGTACTTCATCAGAAACGCTTTATTTCAGAAGTACCTTTCTAAAATACTTAAAGACTGAGGTCCGGCTTATTTATGTCATTATTACCTGACTTAAAAGGTAGCAGTTTTACTTTGTCAGTACTACATCTGACCGATAACGATATTTCAAAAACCCTGAACCTGCTGAAAGAAAAAATAACTCAGGCACCGGCTTTTTTTGCGTCTGCTCCGGTGGTGATTAATATCTCTCAGGTGAAGGAAGATATCGATTTCAGTGAGTTAAAACACTGTATCCATGAAGTCGGAATGGTTCCGGTCGGCATTACCGGTACAAAAGATAAACGCACACAAAATCAGGCAACCGCGGCCGGTTTCGCGGTGATGACCGCCAGTAAGTCCCCTGCTCAGGCTCCGGCAGAAATGCAACCGGCAAAAGTGGTCAGTCATCCGATCCGTTCAGGTCAGCAAATTTATGCGAAAGATGCAGATTTAGTCATCCTCAATCATGTCAGCCCTGGTGCTGAAGTGATTGCTGATGGCTCGATACATATTCACGGTAACCTGAAAGGTCGTGCAATTGCCGGTGCAAGCGGACAAAAAGAAGCTAAGATTATATGTAATAACTTGCAGGCAGAACTGGTCTCAATCGCTGGTAATTACTGGCTCAGTGATCAGATCGCCGAAGAGTTCTGGCAGCAAAAAGTTATCCTCAGCTATAACGATGAAACACTTCACGTTGACAAGCTAACAATTTAACAAACAGATAATTAAAGGAAAGCAAAACCAATGGCACGTATTATTGTTGTGACGTCCGGGAAAGGCGGCGTAGGAAAAACAACTTCAAGTGCAGCAATTGCGTCGGGATTAGCCCTGAAAGGGAATAAGACTGTGGTGATCGATTTTGATATCGGGTTGCGCAATCTGGATCTGATTATGGGATGTGAACGTCGGGTTGTTTACGATTTCGTCAATGTGATTCAGGGTGAAGCCACGCTGAATCAAGCCATGATTAAAGACAAACGCACTGAAAACTTATTTATCCTTCCCGCGTCACAAACCAGGGATAAAGATGCGCTGACCCATGACGGGGTGAAACGTGTTCTTGATGAACTGAATGATATGGAGTTTGACTTTATTATTTGTGACTCCCCGGCAGGTATCGAGCAAGGTGCACTGATGGCACTTTATTTTGCAGATGAAGCCATTATCACCACGAACCCGGAAGTTTCATCGGTCAGAGACTCAGACCGGATTTTAGGAATTCTCGACTCGAAATCACTACGTGCAGAGCAAGGACTGGAGCCGATCAAACAGCATCTGTTACTGACCCGCTATCATCCTGCGCGGGTAAATCAGGGAGAAATGCTGAGTATTCATGATGTTGAAGATATTCTGCACATTCCGCTGATGGGCGTGATTCCTGAAAGCCAGGCGGTGCTGAATGCTTCCAACAAAGGGATTCCGGTGATTTTCGACGAGCAGTCAGATGCAGGTCAGGCATATCTGGATACCGTTGATCGCCTGCTGGGTAATGCGGTTGAATTCCGTTTTCTGACAGAGCCGAAGCGCGGTATATTTCAGCGACTATTCGGGGGCTAAACAATCATGTCATTACTTGAGTTTTTCCGCCCCAAAAAACAAACATCGGCCAGCATGGCAAAAGAACGGTTACAAATTATTGTTGCCGAGCGTCGCAGTCATGACGACCCGGCTCCGAACTATCTGCCACAGCTGAAAGAAGATATTCTGAAGGTCATTGCCAAATATGTCGACGTGAACCCGGACATGGTTGAGTTATCTTTTGAGCAGAAAGATGACGAACTGGCCGTTCTGGAACTGAATGTCAAACTGCCTGATGATGAGAAAGAGTGATCATCGCCGTGGTTGATAAGCAAAGCCGGTAAAGAAAACCGCTGACGATGCGATATCATCACAACAGTAATATCTTTACATAATCAGTGACTTGATTAGAAAAAACGCCGTAATAATCACGGCGTTTTTTTATTGAAAGCCGGCTGTTTATGCTTTAATCATCTGATACAGCGTCTCTCCCAACAACGGCTTTCTCCAGCCCTGCATCAGATCCGGAGTTTTACATTCAGCTTCCTGATGCTTCCATATCCAGCTAATCAAATCATTCAGCTGTTTGCGCGATGCCACAAATTCATTGGCCAGATTATGCGCTTCAGCAACCGAAGTGACCTGTGTTTTCAACGTTTTAAACAGCTGCTTGTAACCCGGATAATCGGAAACAGGCACGATGGGTTCCGGATAATGTTCTGCTTCAAGCGCCTGGGCTTTTCTGACCAGCTGACAAAGGTGGTTGCCGTGACGTTTGACCAGCTTCGGATGAATCCCTTCTGCCAGCATACGCTTCGATCCGTTCAACCCTAACCGGGCAATCGTCAGCAGTTCTGCTTCTTTTATAACAAAGTTTAACGCCAGATCCCGCTTCATCGCTTCTTCAAGCCGCCATGAGGCAATCAGCTTTAAAACCGCAAGTTGTCTGGGTCTGAGCTGCCAGGCACCTTTCACGCTCAGATATGCTTTCTCAACGTCTGGTGCGACAACCCTCTTCTGAGACTGAAGTTGTGACTCTTCATACGCAGCATCTTTCCATGAGGTTGTTTCCAGACGCTCAGATAAATGCTGATACACCGGCATGAGATAAAATACATCAGCAGCAGCGTAGTCAAGCTGTCTGGATGACAGAGGCCTCGCCATCCAGTCTGTGCGCGATTCACTTTTATCCAGTTCAAGTCCGACAATATCACTGACCAGCGCGGCAAATCCCGTTGATAAGCCATATCCAAGAAAGGCCGCCATAATCTGTGTATCCAGCATGGGTTCCGGAACACAATTGAATTCATGGTAAAACACTTCCAGATCTTCGCCACATGCATGTAAGACTTTCAAAACCGCTGGTGCTTTGAGCAGACTGACAAACGGCGACATATCTTCTATGGTCGTGGGGTCAATCAGTGACAGCGTTTCACCATCATACAACTGAATCAGTCCCAGCTTTGCATGAAACGTTCTGATTCTGACAAACTCAGTGTCCAGCATTACAACCGGATGCGCCATGGCTTGTCTGCATACTTCTGCCAGTTCTTCAGAACCAGTAATTATTTGATATTCCACTAATAACCTGCTTATTTTGTTTTTTATACTCAGGGCCTGCCCCGGACAAATAAAAATGCCGACATGAGCGCCGGCACTTTCAGAGTCCATCAGACCTTTAAGCCTGTTCCATCGTTTGTTGTGCTTCCAGCGTCATATTTTGTTCTTTCAGTGCCCGGCGCAAAATTTTACCGACATTTGTTTTCGGTAGCTCATCCCGGAACTCGACCAGTTTCGGAATTTTATAGCCGGTCAGATATTCACGACAGTGCGCGATAATTTCTTCTTTCGTCAAAGATAAATCACGTTTTACAACCACAACTTTGACGATTTCCCCTGAGACATGATGCGGCTCGCCGATAGCGGCCACTTCCAGCACCTTATCATGCATAGAAACCACATCTTCAATCTCATTGGGATAAACATTAAATCCGGAAACCAGAATCATATCTTTTTTGCGATCAACAATATAGAACATGCCCTGCTCATCGCACCGGACCACATCCCCGGTTGAAAGCCAACCGTCTTCAGTCAGGACTTCGCGGGTGGCCTGCTCATTCTGCCAGTACTCCTGCATCACCTGCGGACCGCGAACCTGAAGTTCACCGACCTGATCAAACGGCAACACTTCACCGTCATCATTGACGATTCGTACATCGGTTGACGGGACCGGAATACCGATCGCGCCGGTATACTCTGTTTCATCATACGGATTACCGGCCACCAGCGGTGAACATTCTGTCAGGCCATAACCTTCAAGTAAATGTTTACCGGTGACCTGTTTCCATTTTTCTGCAACGGCGCGCTGAACGGAAGTTCCGCCGGCCACAGAAAGTCGCATATGAGAAAAATCAATCTGACGGAATGCCTCATGATTTAATAATGCATTAAACAATGTATTCACACCGGTAATTGCAGTAAATGGATAACGTTGTAACTCTTTAATAAATCCTGAGATATCACGCGGGTTCGTAATCAGGAGATTCTGCCCCCCCATTTCAATAAACAGCAAACAATTCATACTCAGTGCAAACACATGATAAAGCGGCAGTGCCGTCACAACCAAATCACGCCCTTCGGAGAACAGACTATTGTAAGCAGCTTTCGCCTGCATCACATTTGCAACCACATTGCTGTGAGACAGTACCGCCCCTTTTGCGACACCGGTTGTTCCGCCCGTATATTGCAGAAAAGCAATATCATCTCCTTCAACCCGCGGTTTCACGTACTGAAGACGACGTCCACGGCGAATAGCCTGACGCATCGAAACCGCTCCGGGAATATTGTAGCAGGGAACCAGACGCTTGATATATTTCACAACGAAATCAACCAGCGTTCCCTTCGCCCGCGGTAACATCTGACCCAGACTGGTAATGACGATGTTTTTCACCGGCGTGTTTTTCAGTACTTTCTGCAACGAGCTGGCAAAATTGGACACAATGACAATGGTTTCGGCACCGGCATCTTTCAGCTGGTGTTCCAGCTCTCTGGGTTTGTAGAGCGGATTCACATTAACAACAACTAACCCGGCCCGCAGAACACCAAATAATGCCACCGGATATTGCAGTAAATTGGGCATCATCAGTGCAACCCGATCCCCTTTTTTCAGGTGCAGTTCATTTTGCAGATAAGCAGCAAATGCACGGCTTCTTTCTTCCAGTTTACGGAATGTCATGACCGTGCCCATGTTGACAAATGCAGGTTGGTCAGCAAACTTTCTGACCGAATTCTCAAACATCTCAATCAGAGATGAATATTCATCAGGATGAATCGTATTAGGCACATCGTTTGGACGACGCGCCAGCCAGGGCTGATCCACTTAAGATACTCCTCATATATGCGGTCACCTGCGGTGCAAATGGCCGCTACTATTTATTCTTTCTATCGACAACCGGCATTCCGGCCGGAGCTGCCATTGTCATGGCCGGGTCATTCCCTGACACCTCGTCCGGACTTAATATAAACCGGAGAGTCTTTGTCGTTTTCTAATCACACCATCAATGATCTCAGCTATCTGTTCCGGCTGCTCGAGATGGCAGTGATGTCCACCGGATAAAGTATGCATGGTGAGATCGGCCATCAAACTCATCCGTTCAGGTAATATCAGAGACGCATAACCTTCTGTCCCGCGAATCAGGGTCGCCGGACATTGAATCGCTTTGAGAATCGCCGTTGCATGAGATTCTGCCATCCGGTACAACGAGTCTGCGGATAACATGGGGTCAGCACGCCAGTACCAACGATCATCACGCTGCACCAGTCCCCGTTCAACAAGGGGACGGATATGCTTTTCCGCCACGCCGGAACGGTGGGCTCTGAGTGTCAGCGCCTGCTGAAAACTCCTGAACCCTTTATTCACGGTTTTCCTGCGAATCCGCTCCCGGCTGAGTATGCCGGTTCTTAATCGTTCGACCCCGTTATCCGGCGACTCAGCCAGTGGCCCAAGCGCCTCAATGAGTATTATATCACTTATCTTTTCCGGAAAAGCGGCACTATAGCAACTCGCAATTAATCCACCAAGAGAATGACCGGCTAAAATCACAGTTTTCGCCGGGATGTCTTCCAAAACTTGATGAACATCATCTATGTAATCATGGAACGTGTAATAATTCCCGGTGGATTTATGACCGGAAAAGCCATGTCCGGGCAAATCAAGCGCACAAAAATGAACACCGGGTGTCTCTGTCTCCAGACGGGATAATAACGGACTAAAACTGGCAGCATTATCCAGCCAGCCATGTAAAAAAACGACTGAAATACCTGTTTCGGAAGGAGAGCCGGATTCAATTGCGGCCAGTTGATTCCCATAAATAGGGTAGGTTTTTTGCGTTAGCATGATGTTACATTTAAGTGCCAGCTCATCAGAACAGATCATACCACCCGTGATCATCAGAAACGGGTGGAAAAAGAGAATATTACAACAAGATGACCGTAACATCACGAATAAACTACAGCGGTGCTGGTTCAGCGCCGGGCTCAGATGTAAATATCCACACCCATCATCTGTGCCAGTTCTTCCCGGCGGGTCTGATTCATGACATCAAAATATTCTTCCAGTGCTTTTCTGGCACGGCCTTCCGGCAAGTCATACTGCAGATTATTCTGATAACTTTCTGCATTTTTAATTGCTTCTAAAGAATGAGAAACAGCGTGGGCAACCGGTGTCGGTTGGCGGGCACTATCAACCGCAGACTTTGGTTTTCCGGCACCCTGCTTCTTGCCCGCCTTCGATGTTTTCGATGATTTTCCTGTCCCCGAAATACCCGGTGGCGGTAATCCCTGAATCGAAACCATATCACTCCTTTAGTCTGTTGACTTTGTCTGTTGAGAATAGCCCTGTTCTGAGAATAGTCGCTTATGTGCGACCCGGCAGTTTTTTCCAGGCCACCTGATCCCGCAGATAAACCGGACTGGCTTCCTCTGCTTTCACCGTTTCGCCCCGTTGCCATGCCAGTGTGGCCAGAAAAGCAATATCTTCTGCATCAGGATAAAGCACGTCACCGGGATCAACCCTGAACGGCAGACCGGACAACTCACCCTGATATGCCTGCCAGCCGGTTCCGGCACCATACCATGATTCCGGCTCTGAATTCATCTGTGAGACCAGGATTTCTGGCGCAATCACACACTCGGATTCAAGTGCCTGCCAGCCACCATCTTCCTGACGGCGATAACGCCCCCAGTAAACTTCACTCATCCGGGCATCAATTGCGGCTGCAACCAGTGTCGCCCCGGCCTGCCGGTATGCACCCTGTGCCATTGCTTCGAGCGTTGAAACCGGAATCACAGGCAAAGCCGCCCCAAACGCCAGCCCCTGTGTAATCCCGACACCAATCCGGACACCGGTAAAACTACCCGGTCCGCGGCCGAATGCCAGTGCGTCAAGTTCGTTCAGTGTCATGCCTGACTCTTTCAGCACTTCATCAACCATCGGTAAGATCTTTTGTGCATGCCCTCTGGGTGACACTTCCCGGCGAACAAACCATTGGCTATGAACCACCAGCGCCACAGAACAATGTTCTGTTGACGTATCAATCGCAAGAATTTTTACGCTCATTTAACTCTCTAATTTCACTCTCAAATTTATTTGCTGTCAGGAATGATCAGACATTGTTTTCAATTCAGGGTTTTCAGTTCAGGCTCATCCTGATTTTCAATCACCATTTCAACGTCTTCAACGTCTTCAACGTCTGAACCCATGTCTTCCACTTCTGAACCCATGTCTTCCACTTCTGAACCAACGTCATTTTCAGGGTGCGCTTCAGCAGTGATCTGCTGCAAAAACTGCTGCACCCGACTCAGGTCTCTGGTTCTCGGAATCGGCGGTAAACTGGCAAGAAATACGCTGCCATAGTCACGGGTTACAAGCCGGTTATCACAGATAATCAGCGCCCCTTTGTCCTGCGTATCCCGGATCAGGCGACCCACCCCCTGTTTGAGGGTAATCACGGCTTCCGGTAACTGAACCTGCTCAAACGGGTCTCCCCCTTGCAGGCGGCAATCTTCAATCCGGGCTTTCAGCAGCGGGTCATCCGGTGCAGTAAAGGGTAATTTGTCGATAATAACACAGCTTAGCGCATCGCCTCTAACGTCAATCCCTTCCCAGAAAGCGCCGGTTGCGACCAACAAAGCATTGCCCAGTGACATAAACTCAGCCAGTGTTTTCCGTTTGCTGGTTTCTCCCTGAAGTAACACCGGCAGTTCAAGTACATCCCGGAAGCGCTCACCCAGTTCACGCATCATATGATGGGAAGTACAGAGGAAAAAACAACGCCCCTGATTTTGCCGGATCACAGGCGTCAGCATTTCCACCAGTTTATCAGCCATGCCCGGAGAATTGGGTTCAGGCAAATACCGGGGCACACATAAACGAGCCTGAGCCAGATAGTCGAACGGACTGGGCAGGGAAAATTGCTTCTGAGGTTCCAGCCCCAGACGATGACTGAAATGACTGAAATCATCATTCACCGCCAGCGTGGCGGAAGTAAAAATCCATGCACCCGACTTCATTGCCATCTGCTCACGAAATTTTTCAGCCACAGACAATGGTGTAATATGCAAACCGAAATGACGCTGCGTGGTATCAAACCAGTAAGAATAACCGGGGACAGAGACATCACATACCCGCTTTAACCGGGCTTTAATCAGCGTGGTCCGTTCAAATGCACTATCCAGCAACTGACTCCGTCCCAGCGCGATTTTCAGAACTTCATCCGCAAACTCAAGGCTCTCTTCCAGTCGTTCCACAGCGGCTTTAACCCGCGGCTGGGCAACCATATCGCGCCAGTTACCCCGCTGTCCGGTTTCTCCCAGACTAACCCGGATATCCAGTGCTGTGTGTGTCAGTTTTTCACTGACCTTTTGCAACTGACGCATGTCTTTGGCTTCGGTGCGATAACCTATCTCTATATCCTTAGCCAGTTCCGTCACCTGCCTGCTGGTCAAAGACTGACCGAAATACTGACTGGCAATATCCGGCAACTGGTGTGCTTCATCGAATATAAAGATATCAGCCTCAGGAATCAGTTCACCAAACCCTGTTTCTTTCAAAGCCAGATCAGCCAGAAAAAGATGATGGTTGACAACCACAACATCGGCATCCATCGCCTTCTTTCTTGCTTTGGATACAAAACAGTCCTGATATGACGGACATTCCCGGCCGATACAATTATCATTGGTCGAAGTAATGGTTGAAATAACCGGGCTGTCTTCCGGCAAAACCTCGCACTCACCAAGATCGCCGGTTTGTGTCGCAGAAGCCCATTCCCGGACCTGAATTAACTGAGAAAAGCGCTGTTCATCGACTTCCGGGCTGTGACTTTCCATAATTTGCCGGTTCAGTCGTTCAAAGCACAGGTAATTGGCCCGGCCTTTCAGCAAAGAGATCTGGCCGAAGAAAGACAGAGCCTTCACCATCAGCGGTAAGTCACGGTGGAATAATTGTTCCTGCAAATTTTTCGACCCGGTACTGACAATCACTTTTTTGCCGCTCATCAGGGCCGGAATCAGGTAGGCGAAGGTTTTTCCGGTGCCGGTACCGGCTTCAACCACCAGTTGGGTTTGATCTGTAATTGCCTGTTCGACAGCTTTAGCCATATCAATCTGGGCTTGTCTGGCCTGAAAGCCCGGAATCGCCTGACTCAGAGCCCCACCGGCAGAAAAAATCGTCTCGGTCATGATATCAAGGGAAAATGAATAATAGGCGATTATGGCAGGTTTCAGCACAGAGTGCGATCTCTTCCGGAGGCTGTGTTGAAGACCTGAAACAAGCCGTCAGAAATCAACCATGACTCTTAAGAAAAAGAGATGATACAGAAAGGGTGTCCGGCTATCAGGCGCAACAGCCGGATAATGCAATCCGATAAAAGTTACTGAAAAACAGCTCACCTCCGGTTCAGGTAACGATGTAACCAGGGAGAAGCTTCAACGCCATTATCCCGCGTGGCGATCATTTTTGCTGCATCCGCTGGCGAAACCCGGTTTTCCCACATTTCTTCCAGTACCTCTTCATCGACGGTATTTTCCCCGAGAATTTTATTCACGCGTTCGCTATACAAACGCCGGGCAAGCAGATCTTTGTCCATGGCAACTACCTCAACTATGTTTAACAACACTCACAAGTCACAACAGTTATATCCAGGCAACCTCAGCACAGTATCTTCAGGTTGTTTGGCTATCAAAATTCAAAAAACCATTCCAAAATCATAAACCTGTCATTTCAACTGAAGGAAATGATTATTCATCCATTTTTACAGTGGTATTGTCAGACAAACGATTGCTTTTCTGACGCATGCAAATAAAACCATTTGCATACCTGCTGCCATTCCGGAAATTCCGTTTATTTATTTTGTTGAAACTATCTTAAGAATAGATTAATTATATCCGTTACGCCGTGGGATCTGTCATTATTGAGGCAATCCTGAAATTGTTTTTAGCTCAAAAAAATTCGTCGGAAACTATCAGTCATTATGGAAAGAAAAACACTCCTCACCCACTGTGTGGATGAGCCCGGATTAATCGCCAAGATAACCAATATCTGTTACAAGTATCAGCTGAATATTATTCATAATAATGAATTTGTTGATAACACCTGCGGCCACTTCTTCATGCGTACCGAACTGGAAGGCAATTTTAATGATGAAACACTGCGCGATGATCTCAACCATGCACTGCCGGAAGGCGCTCAGTACAAGTTAGTGGATTCTTCCCGCAAACGCATTGTGATCATGGTGACCAAAGAAGCACACTGTTTGGGTGATATTCTGATGAAAAGCTTTGATGGTGCGCTGGATGTGGAAATTGCTGCGGTCATTGGCAATTATGATCGGTTGCAAGGCCTGACAGAACGATTTGATATTCCTTATCATTGTATCTCTCATGAAGGGCTGGAACGTGAAGCACACGAACAGCAAATGACAGAAGTCATCGATCAGTATCAGCCTGACTATATTGTACTGGCAAAATACATGCGGGTCCTGACGCCCTCATTTGTTGAAAAATATCACCACCGGATTATCAATATCCACCACAGTTTCCTGCCGGCATTTATCGGTGCTAAACCCTATCTTCAGGCTTATCAGCGTGGGGTGAAAATTATTGGTGCAACAGCTCATTTTGTCACCAACGATTTAGATGAAGGGCCAATCATTAAACAGGATGTGATTCCGGTTGATCACACTTTTAGTGCTGAAGATATGGCTCAGGCCGGACGGGATGTTGAAAAAAATGTTCTCAGCAAAGCACTGAACAAAGTGCTGAATGACCATGTTTTTGTTCACGGCAACAAAACCGTCATTCTGTAACAGCCTCCATCACGGCAGCAAACCTCTGAATGCTGCCGTGCTTTTCCCCCTTTTTCCGGGAACCCCGTTCAAAGTTTATGATTGTTCCTGCTAAAGTTATCACGTAGGATCAAAAACGATTCACACGGGCTTGTCGCCTGAATCAAAAAACTTCAATCCATCCAAAGCAGCCGGAAAGCTATGAAAGCAATATTTAAATTTATCGGAACTCTCTTTAAGTGGATTTGGAAGTGTATCACTTTCATCCGTGTCACTCTCATGAACCTGGTGTTCTTAATTCTTCTGCTGGTCATTTATGGCGCCTATTTACAGTCAGTTGATGAAACGGAAGTTTCTGCGCCACGCCAGCCTTCTGCACTGGTCCTGAATTTATCCGGTCCGATTGTTGAAAAGGCCTCTTATCTCAAACCGATCGATTCCATCAGTCACTCTGTACTCGGTGAATCCTTACCAAAAGAAAACGTGCTGTTTGATATTGTCGATACCATTCGTCATGCCAAAGATGACAAGCAAATCACCGGTCTGGTACTGTCTTTACAGGAAATGTCTGCCACGAATCTGACCAAGCTGCGCTACATTGCCAAAGCAATTAATGAATTTAAGAGCAGCGGTAAAATGGTATTCGCGGTCGGTGATATTTATACACAAAGTCAATATTATCTTGCCAGTTACGCCGACAAAATCTATATGTCCCCGGACGGTCTGGTGATGCTGAAAGGTTACAGTGCTTATGGGATGTACTACAAAACCCTGCTGGATAAACTTGATATCAACACACATATTTTCCGGGTCGGGACGTATAAATCCGCCGTTGAACCCTTTATCCGTAATGACATGTCTGAAGCTGCACGCCGGGCCAATTACCGCTGGGTCAACCAGTTGTGGGACGGCTACCTGAAGGATGTGGCAACCAACAGACGTATCTCCAAAGATGATCTGAATCTTTCAATGGACGAATTCCTCAGCCGTCTGAAGTATGTGAAAGGCGATGTTGCACGTTTATCCCGGCAAATGGGACTGGTTGATGAGCTGTTATCCCGCAAAGCCATCCGGGATAAACTGGCACAGATATTTGGCAGTGACGGAAAAGACGGTTATATGTCGGTTGACTACTATGATTATCAGGCCTCACTGCCGCAGAAAGTAACCTATAAAAATAATCAGATTGCGGTTGTCGTTGCCTCCGGCACCATTATGGATGGCAAACAATCTCAACGAAATGTGATCGGCTCTGAAAACATCACCGCACTATTGCGGGAAGCGCGTATGGATGATCAGGTGAAAGCCGTCGTGCTTCGGGTGGACAGCCCCGGAGGCAGCGCATTTGCTTCCGAAGTCATCCGCAATGAAATCGACGCCCTGAAAGAAGCCGGGAAACCCGTGGTGGTTTCAATGTCCAGCCTGGCGGCCTCCGGGGGATACTGGATTTCGTCCAGCGCAGACAAAATTATCGCCCAGCCAACAACCCTTACCGGTTCTATTGGTATCTTCAGTGTCATCACCACATTCGAGAAAAGTCTCGATCGTATCGGGGTTTCTACCGATGGTGTCGGTACAACGCCCTTCTCTGGTCAGGGCGTCGTAACCGGTTTTTCTGACGGGGCGAAAAAAGCGCTGCAAATGACGATTGAACACGGTTATCACCGCTTTATTTCTCTGGTCGCAGACCACAGGCATATGACGCTTCCTGAAGCCGATAAAATTGCGCAGGGCCGGGTATGGACCGGAAAAGATGCACTGGACAATGGTTTGGTTGATCAATTAGGTGATTTTGATGACGCCGTCCGCGCGGCCGCAGAACTGGCGAAACTCAAACCACATCAGTATCAGCTTGACTGGATGGAAGAACCCCTTTCACCGATGGAAAAAATACTGATGGATGTGGTTTCTGAAACCCGCGCCTCTCTGGGACTGAATATTGAATCGCTGGTACCAGAGTCGCTCAGACCTGTCACCCAACAAATGATCAGTGATTCCTCATTCCTGAATGCGCTGAATGATCCACGGGGCCAATATGCTTTCTGTCTGAATTGTCAGGTGAAATAACGATAAGCATCACACACAGAAAACCACTTCAGGGGATGATTCTTTCATCCCTTTTTTTATTGTTAAACAAATGTATAATCAGCGGCCTTATTGAACAGGAAATAAAGTAAACTTCAGTCATGGAAAAAAAACATATCTACATCGCCTACACCGGTGGCACCATCGGTATGCAGAAGTCATCTCACGGCTATATTCCTGTGGCAGGTTTCATGGAAAAACAGCTGGCGGCCATGCCGGAATTCCATCGTCCTGAAATGCCTGAATATACAATTCATGAATATACGCCTCTGATTGATTCATCAGATATGACCCCGGAAGACTGGCAAACAATTGCAGATGATATCCGGGAAAATTATGACCAATATGATGGTTTTGTCATTCTCCATGGGACAGACACAATGGCCTATACCGCATCAGCGTTGTCTTTTATGCTGGAGAATCTGGGTAAGCCTGTGATTGTGACCGGCTCGCAAATCCCGCTGGCTGAACTTCGTTCAGACGGTCAGGCAAATCTGCTGAATGCACTGCATATTGCAGCAAATTACCCGATCAATGAAGTGACCCTGTTCTTCAATAATCAGCTGATGCGGGGAAATCGCAGTACCAAATCTCATGCAGATGGTTTTAACGCATTCACTTCGCCGAATCTGCCGCCATTGCTTGAAGCGGGTATCAACATCAAGGTCAGCAGCGATGTTGTACTCAATCAGCAACCCGAAGGCGAATTTCGTGTCACGAATATCACGCCCCAGCCTGTCGGTGTGATCACTATGTATCCGGGCATCTCTCATGAAGTGATTCGCAATACTCTGCTTCAGCCAGTCAATGCCATGATTCTGCTCACTTTCGGGGTCGGTAACGCACCTCAAAACAAACCACTGCTCGAGCAACTCAAAGATGCATCAGACAGAGGTGTGATTGTGGTCAATCTGACGCAATGTCTGGCCGGAAAAGTTAACATGAGTGGCTATGCCACTGGCTGTGCACTCGCTGATGCCGGTGTCATCAGCGGGTTCGATATGACCCCGGAAGCGGCACTGGCTAAACTTCATTATCTGCTGAGTCAGGGGCTGACTTATCAGGAAGTGAAAGCTGAAATGCAAAAAGTATTGCGGGGAGAAATGACCCTGTAAATACAGATCATTTTCACCGGCTTTCCCCGGAAAGCCGGACTCTGTTCATCTCACCAGAGTCTGCCTCTGATAAGCGGCACGGTTATTCATCACTATCCGGCATCGAATCACTGGTTTTAACCCGCAAAATCTCATGCTCATCTTTTAATTTAAACTGTTGCCTGAGTTCAGATTTCGGCTTCAGACAAACTTCACCACCTGCTGCAATTGTCATATGTTCAGGTTCTGTATTATGCTTAGACTGAAACAGCATCACCGCCTGAATACAGGCATCGCGCTGTTCCTGAGAAAGTGTTGTACCTTCAGGCCATTTGCCGGTTTCGACTGCATAAAGCAAACGCTGGTATGCTTCGGGTGTAATAATTTCTGTTAATTGTTGAGCATTCATAGGATTCTCTGTTTGAATCATTCACTGAGAATACACATAATGGTTGCCTCACATTCAACGTCAAGAAATACGCAATCAATACGAGTATTTGATCACAAGCCATGTATAAACAATTTCTGAAATATCTGACCATTGCCGGCATCCCTATCATTATCAGCGGCTGCCTGGAAAACCGAAATGACACAGACCAACTGTGTAAAGACAATCCGGGATTGCGTTGTGAAGAACTCAATATGCATGACGGACAATGCCGTCTGACAAGAACGAATCTGGTCTGGCATCGCCGTGATGTCCTCAGAGATCCAACGGACATCAACAAAATAGAAGAATATAAACTGACACAGGAATACAAAAAGTGTCTTGAAACCGCGGCCCAGATTCAACCGATCAATCAAGCTGAAATAAAGAATAAACGGGCGATGGCTTATGTGAATGCCGGAAAAAGTATGGAGGCACTTGAAAAAGAGTTACTCAAATACAATACGGCAGAATCCTTATACTTCCTGTGGAGCCAGACCGGCAACAAACACGCCCGTCGCCAGTTTCTTCGTATGGAAGGGACGCCTGAGCTGGATACGGCAAGAATGCAATATGCACTGGCCACCTTTTATATTGATAAAGACCGGGAGAAAACACTCAAACTGTTAAACCGGGCACTACAGCTGAGTGAACCGAAAACCCTGAATATCAGTATCCTCGAATCACTTGCCAGCTTAAACCGGCTGCTAAAACACAATGAAGAGTCCTATATCTGGGCGATTGTCGGCAAAGAGTTCGGCGTTCCGGTTGCTTCAGAGCGGGATCTGAAAATTATTTACGGTTTTCCGGATGAAAAATTCAGCCAGCTTGATGACATCGCGGATCAGGTCACCAGTGCGATTAAGAAGAAACAGTATAAACCATCTCTGATTGCTGAGGCGATGAATCCGCCGAAACCCGCTGAAGAGTAATTCCCCTGCTCCGCCGGTCAGAATAAAAATCCCTGTACAACTGCTGTTGTGACAGGGATTTTTAATGAGAAGATGGGGTCAGTTATGACACCGAATCACCCCGAAAATATAATGAAACGGAGTTCACGCAGTAACGTTCACCCGTGGTTGCTGCCGGGCCATCTTCAAAAACGTGACCGAGGTGGCTGTCACAGGCGGCACAGCGGATTTCTGTTCGCTGCATCCCATGACTGTCATCCGGTAAATAACGAATGACATCCGCGGAGAGTGGCGCATCGAAGCTGGGCCAGCCACATCCCGAATCATACTTATTCTGATGAGAAAACAGCGGCGTTTTGCAACAGGTACACAGGTAATTTCCAGATTCCCTGTGGTGTAATAATGTGCCGGAAAACGGAAGCTCCGTTCCCCGCAGACGACAAATATGATACTGCTCATCGGTCAGATGTTCTTGCCAGTACTCATCCGGTTTGTCGATTTTTTTCATACATTTTCCTTGCTTGACTGATACTTTTTTATGCTGACGTCAGATGATCTGAACACGAATTATCCAGCGTCATTCTGATGACTTTATTTTATGAGTTTTTTTTTCGAAAAACTTGCACATCAACTATGTTGTAGCACATACTTTAACACCTTAAAGCCTGTTAGGACGAAAAACCGGACCAAAATAAACCCTGAAGTTTATGTGTCCGCGTCAGGTTTTGAATGTATCCCGGAGATGTTGGAGAGGTCATCACCGGTTCATGGATACACTGTCACGGAGATTGTGCTTTTTTGACTTTAAACAAGTTAAATCCGATTATCTGTTGCAGAACAAAGCCGCTTTCTGTAATTTTACTACCAATTATTTTTAACCAAGAAATTAATAAGTTGTGGAGCAACTATAATGACTATTAAAGTAGGTATTAACGGTTTTGGCCGTATCGGTCGTTTTGTATTTCGTGCAGCACAAGAGCGTAATGACATCGAAGTCGTGGGTATCAACGACCTGATCGATGTAGAATACATGGCTTACATGCTGAAGTACGATTCAACTCACGGTCGTTTCAACGGTACAGTTGAAGTAAAAGACGGTTCTCTGATCGTTAATGGCAAGACAATCCGTGTGACTGCTGAGCGTAACCCTGCCGACCTGAAATGGAATGAAATCGGTGTTGACGTTGTTGCTGAAGCAACTGGTCTGTTCCTGACTGACGAAACTGCACGTAAGCACATCGAAGCTGGTGCGAAGAAAGTTGTGTTAACTGGTCCTTCTAAAGATGCAACGCCAATGTTCGTTATGGGTGTTAACCATGCTTCTTACGCAGGTCAGGACATCGTTTCTAATGCGTCTTGTACAACAAACTGTCTGGCACCTATCGCGAAAGTTCTGAACGATAACTTCGGTATCGAATCAGGTCTGATGACAACAGTTCACGCAACAACTGCAACTCAGAAAACTGTTGACGGTCCTTCTGCAAAAGACTGGCGTGGTGGTCGTGGTGCTTCTCAAAACATCATCCCATCTTCAACTGGTGCTGCTAAAGCTGTTGGTAAAGTACTGCCTGAACTGAACGGCAAACTGACTGGTATGGCATTCCGCGTTCCAACAGCAAACGTTTCTGTTGTTGACCTGACTGTGAACCTGGAAAAAGCTGCATCTTACGATGACATCAAAGCTGCAATGAAAAAAGCTTCTGAAGGTGAACTGGCTGGTATCCTTGGCTACACTGAAGACGCAGTTGTTTCAACTGATTTCAACGGTGACACCCGCACTTCAATCTTCGATGGTGCTGCTGGTATCGCTCTGACTGACAAATTCGTGAAAGTTGTATCTTGGTACGACAACGAAATCGGTTACTCAAACAAAGTTTTGGATCTGATCTCTCACATCTCTAAGTAAGATCAGTTTTCCACACTGAAAATTCCCGAAGGCGGCCATTGTGTCGCCTTTTTTCATTTCTTCAACACATGACCTTGTATACCTGTATTACTCGTTATACGGTTTGTATATCCCCATCTATCGGGCATATTGCAAACAATGATGAAAAACAAAGCATACTCAGAGGACAAACCGCATGGAACTACATAATTTACCTGTCATCGCAAATCTTTCAGATAACATCACGATTGTAGAAAAAGAAAAAATTAAAATTGTTCGTGTTGTACACCCTAAAGCAACAGCAGGTATCGCTTTGTTTGGTGGTCATGTTCTTTCTTATCAACCGGCGGGACAGCCTGATTTACTCTGGATGAGTGAAACATCACTGTTCGATAGCGAGCACCCGATCCGGGGCGGTATTCCGGTATGCTGGCCATGGTTTGGGGGTATCAGCAGCCCTAATCATGGCTTTGCCCGGATTCAGGAATGGCAGCTGCTTGAGCACAGAGAAAGTGAAGAGGGTGTTGTCGTGAGCCTTGGACTGAAGAGCGGTGAATCAACGCTGCATATCTGGCCGTATCAGTTTGAACTGCGATTGCATATTGCGGTTGGCAGTGATCTGAAAGTGTCACTGGAAATCATCAATACCGATGAAAAAGTCTGGAATTTTTCCGGCGCTCTCCACTCCTACCTCAATATTGGTGATATTCAAAAAATCAGTACAACAGGCATGGGCAAAGAATACATCGATAAACTACAAAATAATCAAATCTGTCAGGGTGAGCCAACACTCACACTGACCGAAGGTATTGATCGCATCTATACCGCGCCTGACGCACAGGTTCAAATGGCCGATCCGGCTTTAAACCGGACCATCACAGTCGAAAATACCGGGCACAATTCAGCCGTTCTGTGGAATCCATGGGCAAGTCTGGCGCAACAGATCAACGACATGCCCGACGACGGCTACAAAACGATGTTCTGTATTGAATCTACCATTTTTTCACCCTGCCTGTCTGCTGGCATCACATTACAGCCAGGTGAACAACATACACTCACGACGGCAATTTCCTCACAGAATTGTTAACAGAGTCGCAAAGCAGTCAGCGCTGGCTGCTTTGCGATTTACAGATGAACCCGGTAAACTTGCGCCTTTTTATCATCTCAGTTTTCAGGAAATGTCATGTCCTATCAGTGTCCGATTTGTCACGCGCCCCTGCACCAAAACCAACAACGCTATTCCTGTGTGAATAACCATCAGTTTGATATTGCAAAAGAAGGGTATGTTAACCTGATGCCGGTTCAGCACAAACACAGTAAAGATCCAGGTGATAATAAAGAGATGATGCAAGCCAGAAGACGTTTCCTGGAGCAGGGATATTACAACCCGATGCGGGAAAAAGTCGCACAGCGCTACATTGAGTCACTCTCGCTGAACCACGGCGACGAGCCAAAAATTCTGGATATTGGATGTGGTGAAGGATTCTATACCAACCATATCGCGGAACGGCTGACAGCGCTGCATCCTCAGGCCGGTATTTATGGTCTGGACATCTCGAAAACCGCTGTACGCTATGCAGCTAAACGCTATAAAAACTGTCATTTCTGTGTCGCCTCCAGCCATCGCCTGCCCTTTGCTGATGAAAGTCTGGACGGTGTATTGAGAATTTATGCGCCATGCAAACCAGAAGAATTACAACGTTGTATTCGTCCCGGCGGCCTGTTGATGACTGTGACACCTGCAGCCAGACATCTGTATCAACTGAAAGAATTGATTTATCAGGAAGTTCACCTGCATACCGATCCGGATGAATCAGGCCACGGCTTTGTATTAGAATCGCGTGAAAACCTTCATTACACGATGGATATGCGTGGCGAGCAGGCACATGACTTGCTGCAAATGACACCTTTTGCCTGGAGAGCCAGTGAGTCTGTGAAAGCAGAGTTACACAGTCGCACATCATTTCAGTGTGAAGCTGATTTTACACTCACCATCTACCGGAAAACGCAGGATATCCCGGAACAGGCATAACTTTTGCTTTAAATTTTTGTGAATTGTTCAGCTGAATAACCATATTGTGTCGTGTGGGATATGGCAAAACTGAGAAAAAACACTCAAGTTTTACGTTCAGCCTCCGCTAACATAAGCAGAACACGGCAGGAGAGTTTTATGGACCCAATAAAATCAGGTGCATCGGTCTATTCATCTCAGGCGATGAAAGCAAAATCCGCAACTCCGGCAGCGCCACAAGCTCAAAATGATGTGCCAGCAAAAGCTTCAACCGATAAAGTGACTTTATCTGATGAAGGCAAAGCTTTGTTGGCAGCCCTGAAAGAAATTGATCATGAAAGCAAAAAAGCCGCTGAAGAAGATAAAACGGTCAGCGACAAAGTTGAGTCTTTCACCTACGGCGCACTGGGTATGGAACACCCCGATAAGCTGGAAGAAGAAAATGATAGTTCCTATTCTGCGGGGCAATATCTTTCCGCAGCGGCAACAGTTGGTAGTCTTTTATTGCTCATCTGATTGTCTGCAGCAAAAATCAAAACCAGTTTTCACCTTCAGACTCTGAGGTCTGAAGGTTTTTTATTGTAAAAAGCGATATATTTACTTCATCCCATGCTGGTGAAAACATTCAACATAAGCGCGGTCTTCCTGCTGTATATGCACTGTCAGCCAGTCCTGTAAAAATTTCATCAGTTCAGGTCCGACCTGCTCGCCTCTTTCCACTCGTTGCTGGAATTCAAGCACACTCTTCACCAGATTCTGATGTTTTTTCACATGGGCGGCTTCATCCTGATAGCCAAACTGTGAAAACAGGACTTCTTCATATTCAAAATGGTTGGCTGTATAGTCGATCAGTCCCTGGACCACACGTTTTACTGAAGCCAGACCATAATGATGAGTCAGCAAATGATTCAACTCATTCACCAGATGGACTAATGTCTGATGCTGGCGGTTAATTTCTGCCAGATTCAGGTCAAGCCCCGGTCCCCACTGAATTAATTTCTGCCGGCGCTGATCTTCCTCCGCCAGCTGGCCGGGATCAATAGCAAACCGATGGAGCAGGGATTTGATTTCACCTGAAATATTCTTCACGGCAACACTGGCCATCAGCGTTTCATTCGTGACCTGAACATTTTCCTCAGAGACAGCAGAAATATCAGCCAATCCCTGTAGCAGACGTTCATTCGACCCGACCTGCTCATTCAGCAAACCGGAAATCTGCTCGCTCTGTCCGGTGATTGCCACAATTTTCTCTGAAAGCCGGAAGAATGCCTGACTGACATGCCCAATGACTTCCATCGATTCATCCATACTTGCTGCATTCTTGCCGATTGCTTCAACAACCTGCTGAATACTCTCCAGCAACGTTTCTATTTTTTTCTGAATATCATCGGTTGCCACCCGGGTGCGGGTTGCCAGTGTTCTGACTTCATCGGCCACTACGGCAAAACCGCGCCCCTGCTCTCCAGCCCTGGCCGCTTCGATGGCCGCATTTAATGCCAGCAGATTGGTCTGGTCAGCAATATCACTAATCGTTTCCAGCACCTGGCCGATGCTGCTGCTTTCACTTTCAAGTTCCTGAATATGAGATTTGGAGCCTTCCATTTGTTGACTGGCATTTTTCAGTGCAGACTCAAGCTGCTGCATATATTGCCCGCCATCCTGTGCCTGTTGCTTTGCATCCACAGCAGACTCAGCGGTTGATTCTGTAAACCGTGCGACCTGATTGGTAGATTCAGACAATTGCTGAATCATATCCAGAGAGGCGGCTATTTCTGTACGCTGTTTTAATGCACCAGCCTCTGCTGTTTCAGAATTTTTTTTCACTGATTCAGCAACCTGCATGAGTATATCAGAGGTTGAGCCTAAAGCGCCCACAGTTCGCGAAACATCAGAGCCAATCCGGTTAAAGGCATAAAACAGCGGATGACCTTTTCCTTCCGTGATATCAATCCTGACCCTTAAATCACCTTCGGACAGACAGGCAGCCGCCTTTCGGGTCTGACTCAGTATCTGGTGAAACATCTGAAAAACCACATACAGCACCCCGCAAAACAACGCCAGCCACAAGCACCAGCCCCATAAACCCGCAGATAAGAAGTGATAAAAAAAAGGAAGCAACAACACAACAAAAACCAGCCACCACTGCAACGGCTGTAACTGACTTATTTTCTCGTTCATTCAACACCACCTGTCACCTCTGGGTTTGTGTTGTTAAGCATAGAAAGAGATACTGAAAAAGGAGCAACCGATTGTTCAAAACATGATCGAAAGAAAAAAAATACGGAGCATGGCTCCGTATTTGATCAATTTCATTCAGAAAACTGTTTCAGGACTGGAAAAACTGCCAGACCACACTATGTTCAGAGCCCATACTCCACAGCAAAACCACCACTGCCAGCATAAACTCAAGAATCAACACCCCGGCACCAAGCGTGACTCCGGACAAGATAAAACCCCGTTTATTGCTGATCCCTAAAAAGTTAGGTGTTCCCCGGTAGAGCAGATATCCGGTATAAATGATACCCCCGATCATGGCCAGCAAACAGAGCCAGAAGACCGGATACAAAGCAAAGATACCGCTGAGAAACAAAGGTGTCGCCGTATAACCGGCAAAGATAACACACTCACCATATTGCGGACGATTCGGTACCCGGCGCGCCAGCCAGTGAATCAGACCGCCAACGCCACCAACCGCCATCAGAATCAGCACATAAAAAGCCATCCCCAGAATTAATCCGTCTCCCCACGAGACGATATACGTTGTCTCTCCGCCGAACGTCCAGCCAAACTGAGTCGTGCCGATGTAAGAGCAAATAACCGGGATAGCAGCCATCCAGAGTACATGGTGCAGATACAAGTGACCAATTGTTTCGTGTTCAACGCTGATTTCACGCCACTCCCGATCCGGATGGTGCAATAAACCCCAAACATGATTAATCATACTTCCGTCTCCTTTACTGGTATTGATTGTTGGCCTTTACCAATCTGAACAAAAATTGACCAATATCAAATTTAAGTATAGCGGAAGAATAAAATTATACCTGCATCACAATTCAGGCCGGACACTGCCCGGCCTGATTGCCTCCTTCATACACCTTACTGAGCGGTGTTTCGTCAGATTCATTGATTGATACAGAGACTCAGGTCTTGCCAGCTGCCATTGAGATAACACAGATCCGGACTAAAAGCCGATAAATCAGCCGTCTGCCCGCTGCCGTTATCACTGAAAATCACATTCAGGGAAGACAGCTCAGTGCCAAAATCATAACAATAGCTGTTTCCGTCAGCGCTCATGGCTACACCCGGCCAGGCAACTGTATTAACAGCTGATGCCGCGGCAACATTCCAGAAATAAAGATAGGGAGAAGAAAAGTTCTGTGCATTATCGTAGCAAACCCGGGTGTTTTCGCTGGCTTGAGGGTCATCCGGCTCATCAGTGAGACTGAACCCGCAATCACTCAGACTTTTCCACGCACCATTGAGATAGCATGAACCGGATGAAGCGGACAAATCTTCCGTTTGCGATGCACCTTGATCAGAGAAAATCACGTTTACAGAGGTCACTTCAGCCGCCGGATCATAGCAGTAGAAATCTCCGTTTTTCTCCATCGCCACTCCGGGCCAGGCGACAGAGCTCATGGCGCTGGCCGGAACAGGTTTCCAGTAATAGAGGTAAGGCGTCGTGAAACCGGCACTTTGATCGTAATAACACATGGCCGTAGAACGCACCGCTTTTTCCGGCTCAGGCCCGGTGACAGGCGGGATCACAATGCCACCCAGACTCGCACCGACATGGATCGCGGCAGCGCCCTGATAACCAACACTGAACTGCGCATTGCCCTGTCCGTCGACATGGATGGTTTCACCACTACAGGTTTTGGCTGTGCTGTCAAAATCACCGTCAATAATATTACAGTAATCCCCTTCCGGCATTCCGGTGCTGAACGTATGTGTTAGCGTACCGGAATCAGCCCGGTTAATCACGACAAAGCCAAGTCCGCCACGGCCAAATGCAATCTGATTGCTGCCATTATCCCACCAGTTGGTCACTTTCCACTGTGCGGCCGTATAATTACGGAATGCCACCATATTACCAACACCACGCCATTCGTGGGTACAAACCCAGTCTCCACCGTTAAAATCACAGGCATTGCCGCTATGAACCCCGGCAGATGGTGGCGCGTCATCACTGCTGTTAAATTTGTAGCCGGACATAATTTTCGGGTAGCCGTAAGGATATGCCAGCATAAATACATGCCCCAGCATATAAAGATTGCCCTGATCTTTATAAGTCAGCTCATTGCCGGCATTGCCCCGCTCATCATCATGATTGGTCACAAAAACAACGGCTTTATCACTCGGTAGCCAGCCACTCCACTGATTGAGGGATTTGAGTGTATTGATCTTGCCATTCTTAAATGCAGAACCAATTGTGCGGGCGAAATTAAACTCTGTCACCCCGCCATTGTCTGTGTATTCTGACGGCTGAACCGGCTCACCTGACGCACCAATCACTTCCTGAAAAATATAGGGCGGATTACCGTCAGCTAATGTGTGCAGCTTACTCTTAATTGCCGCAATGTCAGTCGCCGGAATATGTTTCGCCGCATCAATCCTGAACCCGGCCACCCCCATACTGATTGCGTCATTCATGTAATCTGCAATTTTCTGGCGCACATATTCCGACTCAGTTTTCAGGTCATTCAGTCCAACCAAATCGCAGTTTTGTACCTGCCAGCGGTTACTGTAGTCAATATTATCGCGACAGTTATGGAAATCCTCCGTGCTGTAGGGCACATCAGGGAAACTCCGGTTCCAGGCCGCCATATGGTTAATGACCGCATCAAGATAAATTGACACACCTGCGGCATTACAGCGCTGCACCATGTCTTTAAACTGTTCCCGGTTACCGCTGCGGCTGTCAAACTGATAACTCACCGGCTGATAACGGGACCACCATGCCGCATTATCAATGCTTTTCTGCGGCGGGGAGATCTGCACAGCAGCAAAACCTTTCGGCCCCAGAAAATCTTCACATTCCGTGGCAATATCAGACCAGTGCCACTCAAATAAGTGCACAAATGCCGTTTTGGGCACTTCCGCAGCCGCCTGTACGACCGCGGCAGAATATGCCCAGAGACCGGCACAGAAAATAAACCCGGCAGAGAGTTTATGTGTTATTTTCATATCAGTACCTTTAACGTTGGAATCAATATTTATTATCCTTAATCAGTTCCGTTATATTTATTATGTCAAAAAGTCAGACTGAAATATAAATTTAACCATCGTTTCATTAAAGCGAAAAAATAATTTCTCAGGCATATTTCAGCCAGACAGAATAAATCAGAACCTGACAGAATTTATTCTCTTTACCGGGATAAATCAGTACATCTCAGACAGGAACGTGAGAAAAATCAATGATTGTCGGGGGGATAAAACACACAATTACAACAGCATCACACTCTGTATATATCTGGTCATGCAATATCAGGCGGGTCATGTCAATCACAAAAAGTGAGTCCCTGCACAAAAAAAGAGCAAAAATAAGAACAGACACTCAATTAACACATCAGGCTATCATAATATATTTATCAATACGAGGCGTGTTGATGTTTTTCAAAGTATACAAATCATAGTTGCTACACGACAGACAAAAAAGAAATATTCAGATTCTGAAAGTGAACTTTCAATGATAATTTTTTCATGATTTTTAATGTAAATTCAATGTCAGGAGTTACTTCATGAAAAAACTGATTGCACCATTATTACTGTTGCCATCGCTGGCCTTCGGCTATACCAATACAGTGACGATTCCAAGCGATGCTAAATGTTACAGTACCAGTTCTAATGTCGGGATGAATATTAAGGTATTAAACTTAAGCTCACGCGCCACGACGTTCAAGTTTGGTATGATCACCCAGACTGGCAGTGAAGCCAGCAGTATCAATTATAAGTTCAGACTGAACAATGGCGGCCATGAATACGCTTCTTTCACACCAGAGACTGAAATCACGGTGCCAGCCAATTCCGCCAAATATATGTATATGAAGTTTAACTTCGAATCATCGGATAATAAAAATGAAAACAATAGCTGTGATGACCTGCCTGAAATGATCAGAGTCACACATATGGATGCAAACAGTCAGATTGTGGTCTCAGGATATAGTATGAGCTCAAACCTGAAGTTTGACCTTAAATTTAATGAAGGCAAACCATTCTGAGCCGGTTAATTAACAAGCATTCTTTCTATTTTAGTTTTCATGTGATATCAGGAGTATTCCGATGAGAAAATTTATTGCACCTTTATTATTATTGCCTTCTCTGGCTTTTGCACAAACAAATTCTGTTGATTTTCCGGTTCAGGCGAAATGTGATTCTGATAATCAGGTAGTTAATCTGAGTTTCAGAGTGACAAATTTAAGTCATTACAGAACCACTTTTAAGATCAATTTTGTGGGTAACTCTGGCACCAGTCAGAAAACATCCGTGGGAATTGTCAACGGAAATAGCACCTCTTACTCAAGTATGACAGAAGATACCGTCACATCAATTTATGCCAATTCAACCATCACGGTCCAGGCCCAGTATATTCACAATTACACCGGCTCTAACTCGCGTGGAAAAAATACTTGTTCGTTACTTCCTGTCATGGCCAATATCACGCATATGGATACAAACAGCCAGATTCTGGTGACAGGCTATACATATAGCACAGATAGCCTGACTTCCTCAGCAGATCCCAAATTTAAATTCGACCTCAACATCAACAAGGGCAAACCTTTCTGATTTCCATTTATTCAGCGCAATGATGTTGCACAAACACCGGGCAATCCCGGTGTTTTTATTCAATTTTCACAGAAAACACTCTAAAATAAAAATTAATCAACAAAAAAAATAGCCGAACAGTAAAAATACAGATAGAACCCCAAATAATAACATTATAGTTTTATCAATAAAATAAAAATATTACAATTTCATCAAGTTCATTTAGTATTTGCACAGCAATCGACAAAAATAAAATATCAATGTGTCGTCATCATCTACGCAATGATAAATTCCCCATGATTTTTAATCTGTATTTAACGTCAGGAGTTTCCCAGTGAAAAAATTAATTTCACCGTTATTATTATTGCCTTCTCTGGCTTTTGCGCATACAAATGCTGTCGATTTTCCAATACAAGCAGCATGTTCAACCGCTGATAAATCTGTAACAGACTTCAAACTGGAATTAACAAATTTGAGCGACAATGCAACTAGTGTAATTGTTGACCTTTGGAATCAATCAGGAAATACCCTAACTTCAGTGAATACACTTTATGAAGGTGATGGCTATACAAATCTCACTCTAGGTAGTGCATTTTCGATACCCGCGCATACAACTGTCCGTTTTTATACATCGTATGCATATAATTATGCAGGTTTCAGTGGTGTTAATATTAATCTACATAACCCATGTAGTGTAAGTCCAGTTATGGGAAAAATTACTCACTTAGATGCAAATAGTCAGATTATTGCGAATGGTTATTCTGGACCAAGGGAGAAAATATTCAATCTCAACATTAACAATGGCCAGCCATTTTAATTCATTTCGAATCAATTATTATCGCTTGCACCGGATGGCCTCACATCCGGTGTTTTTATTACACACCATTGATTCACCCCACTATCTCCCTGACACAATCAATAAACTGCGCCATCAGTGGCTCTTCCCGGTCATGGCAATACGCCAGAGAAATATCAATTTCCTCAGTGAAATCAGCCAGTGGGCGAAACACCAGCCCCGGTTGTTTCAGGCAGTGCTCAATGGCAGACGGCACCACGGAAATCCCCACCCCGGCACTGACCAGTGACAGCACCATCATCATGTCTGAAGCCTTATAAGTCACTTCCGGCTCATACGCTAAAATATGCCGGATACCGGAAGTTCCCTGATCAAATTCAGAGCCGGCATACACGACAAAACCTTCCTGTTGCAGCATTTGCCGGGTCAATGGCGTCTTTGCGGCCAGCGGGTGACTGGCTGACATCACAACCCGCACAGCCCACGTTTCCAGACGCAGCAGAGAAAGCTGAGGCACCGCCTCAAAAGAGAATGCCGGATAAATCCCGAAATCTAACGACTGGTTCTGCACCCCTTCCATCAGCCGGTACGGGTCCTGCTCCTGCAATTCAAACTCCACTTTGGGGCGGATTTGTCTGAAATGATGCATAATCCGCCCCAAAATACCGGCATAAGCCACACTGGCAGAATAACCGATTCTCAGGACTCCCAATTCACCCTTCAGTGCACTCCTGCCCACTTTGACCGCCAGCTCATAAGCATTCAAAGCGGCCTTCGCTTCCTGATAGAACAATTTACCACCTTCGGTCAGCTCCACTTTGCGGCTGGTCCGGTGAAATAATTGCCCGCCCAGCGCTTCTTCCAGATCTTTAATCTGGATGCTCAGTGCCGGTTGCGCAATATGCAACTGCCGGGCTGCCCGGCCAAAATGCAGGGTTTCAGCCACCATCACAAAATATCTGAAATGCCTTAAATCCATACCTGTTTAATATAAATTAGTTATCAATCACCCCATGATTATATATTGGATACCAATGAAAAAGCTATTTATGATCAGAACTGTGACCCATAACCGATAAAGAGTAAACCATGATAATGACTCACCGAATGGCCTCAGCCGTTGGCCGTCTGCTATTATTCAGCGGCCTGCTCGCTGGTATAGCCGGAACAGCAACCGCTCAAAATAACGCGCCGGCATCATCCGCAAACACTGCATCACATCACTACGAACCTTTTCAGCCTATGCGCAGCTTCATTCTGGTCAGTGTCCGTGATGACAGCGATTTACCCGCAGCATACCGCTGGTTGTACAAATACCATGTCCCGGACAGCATTTCTCAGTTCGCACCTTATGTCACCAAGTATTCAACCTACCGTGCTTTACCTGTTCCGCCCAAAGGTGAAGACTATGGGACTTATAACTGGATTATGACCGAGCACTACTGGCTGATTAATCCGTTTAATACCAGCAACAGTGCAGCCCCCAACGGGCTGGCATTTAAAGAGACCTTTGACCCGGAATACATGCGGATTACCCGGCAACCCACCGATGGCGATTTGCGCCCGACTCACTGGGTCGGCAGCCGTGAAGGATATCATCCGACCGTCTTCGCTTTTGCGCCGCTCTTCTGGGAAGAAGACTATAAAGGCAGTGACAGAACCATTGAAGATGGTCCGAATTACCGCTGGCTGATTGTGTTTAAATACCCCAAAGGTGTTTCTGTCGAACAAGGTGATAAGTGGTTTAAGCAGGTGCTGGTTCCGGCGCTGGCGAAGCGCCCGGAAGTCAACCGGATTCTTTCAAGCCATGTGCTGGCTCAGCCTCATACCAGCCCGTTTCAGCGGGTGGCTGAAATCTGGTTTGATAACAGTAAGCAATGGGAAAAAGCGATGGCTGCGGTCCGCAAAGAAGTCGCGAAGCCGGACTGGGCCGTTTACGATCAGTTCCCGTATATTGAACCCTACAAAAACTTTGTGGGTGAATTTCTGTTAGACCGGCCTGAATCCGATCACCTGCAGCAGTATAAAGGCTACATTTCGACACGATAGCCGCGGTCTGACGACTGCTGAACAAGGCCCGGATCGCTGGCAGGCTTTCCGGGCCATTATCATTTTATTACCACAAGCCTTGATGCTTTGATGATAAAATGGCGTCAATAATGATAATCAAAAAGAGGAAACATAATGCGTCAGAATCCTGCTTTGGCCTCACAGGCCGGCCGGAATAAAAATAAGCATACCGGCCTGACGATCACCCTGGGAGCCTTAACCGCTTTCGGACCTTTTGCCACCGATATGTACCTGTCCAGTTTTCAGGCCATTGCGGACGATTTTCAGACCCAGATTGCACAGGTTCAGCTCAGTCTGTCCACTTTCTTTATTGGCATGGCCATTGGGCAGCTGATTTACGGGCCGCTGATCGACAAATTTGGCCGCAAGAAACCGCTGATTTTCGGTGTCCTGCTGTTTACACTCTGCTCCATTTTGGCTCTTGTCGCGCCGGATATACATCTGTTCAACGGTCTGCGGTTCTTTCAGGCGGTGGGCGGTTGCGCCGGGATGATCATCAGCCGGGCAATTATTAAAGATCTGTTTGATGAACAAAGTGCCGCGCAAGTATTGTCCGTGATGATGATCGTGCAGAGTCTGGGCCCCATTCTTGCGCCGATACTGGGCGGTTATCTGTTCACGCTGTGCGGCTGGCAGTCCATCTTTATTTTTATGGCTGGCTTTGGCGTACTTTGCCTGTATCTGACACAAAGACAAGTGCCGGAGTCACTGCCTCCGGAGAAGAGAGTGAAGAATCAAACCAGCTTACTGAAAGCTTTTTCAACGCTGCTGATACAGCCTTCATTTATCTTCCCGACCCTGGCCGGAAGTTTCTCCATTGCGACCATGTTTATCTTTATCAGCAGCTCGCCTTTCGTCTTCATGAAACTTTTTCATGTTTCACAACAATGGTATGGCTGGCTGTTTGCGGTGAATGCGATTGGCATGGTGCTGGCCAGCCAGATCAATAACCGGCTACTGAAGCTCTACACGGTCCGCACGCTGATCAAATATGCCGCTCCGATCGGATTCATTGCCGGACTGGCACTGTTTGCTCTCAGAGGCACAGAGCATCTGGTTCTGCTGATGATTCCGCTGTTTATTTGTGTGTCTGTGGTGCCGGTGATGGGTGCAAACACCACCGCCATGGCAATGGAAAGCAGCGGTAAACAGGCTGGTCTTGCTTCATCACTGATTGGTTTTCTGCAGTTTGCACTTGCCGGTGGCGTCAGTGCGCTGGTGGGTTTACTGCACGATGGCACAACCGATCCGATGTGCGGCATGATTCTGGCTGTCACTGCACTTTGCTCGCTGTTAACCTTCACGGAACTGAGCCGCTACCGGCGCCAGACTCAGGCACAACAAAACTGATCACAAAAAAAAGCTGATGCTGCTAAAAGCGCATCAGCTCAATGATGGACAGTATCGACATGAAAGTACGACGGACAACGTGTCGTAAGCCATCTCAAATACAAAAACAACCTGGAATGAAAACATCCCGGTTACCTGAAATGGGGCGGGTAACCGGATGATGAAAGAAAAATAAGAATCTCTCCTTATTTTTCAGCAACACCGGGGGAGGCGTTAAATTACTTCAGATTTTCAGGGAAGTTCGCTGGTAACTCGCCTGGATGACAATTAATGACTTCTTCATTATTTTCACCACAATCACGTACAAACGTAATCGTTGCAAATTCATCAATCACTTCAGTCGGATAAGCCGGGCCTTCTGCACGGTAAGCTTCCATTTGAGGAATGTGATCATTCTGGAAACAAACAGTTTTCTTCGGATCATTAATCACCCAGCGAGGGAAGAAAATTGTGCCGTGGAATACACGATCAGCCAGGTTAGCAATCAGGCTGACATCCGTCCCGGTTGGCTCTGTCCATGAAATTTTATACACGTCAGCGGCAACCTGAACCATAATCACATGCTGGTCTTTTACCCAACGACCGCCTACGATGCCACTGTGGATACGATAATCCATCGTTTCACCGTTTTTGACGTAAATTTCGTAGTTCCAGCCATTGTCGTAGGTATAAACTAAATGTTTGCCAACCAAACCAGATAAATCATTTTTATTAAACACAATAAACTCCTCTTGATGTGACCTATGCATCAGGTCTGTATAGCAAACAGAATATATTCTATAATTTTAAAGTAAAATCGGTTATTTAGAATAAAAAGATAAAAAAATTTTATATGTTAATGACAACACTCGAACAATGGCAAATTCTGAAGTCCGTGGTCGAACTCGGAAGTATTGCCAGTGCCGCGGAGCGGCATCATAAAAGTCAGCCGGCAATCAGTTATCAGCTGTCGCAATTGCAGGAACGGCTGGGCATTAAACTCTTACAGCTGAAAGGACGCAAACTGGCACTGACCACCCACGGTGCCTTACTGCTCGATGAGGTCAGTGTGCTGCTGGAAAGCTGGCAGCGGATGGAACACAAAGCATCCGCACTGAAATCCGGCCCCCGCTCATTTATTACACTGGTCATCGACAGCCTGTTTCCGCGCCAGCAGCTTTTCAGTGCACTGAAACAATTCCATCAGATCTATCCTTATACGCAGGTGCATCTGCGGGAAGTGGTACGGGATGAAGGCATTGCACAGGCAGAGCAGGCATTCGGGGACCTGTATATGATTGGTCTGACCAATGAACAGGAAGCCACTACCCCCAAACAGTTTGTGATGGATATCCGGATTATGCTGGTCGCTCATAAGGATCACCCGGTTTTCGCCCAGGAAGAACAGCTCAGGCTGCTGCAACTCAACCGGTATCCGGTGGTTCAGATCGTTGATAAAGAAAACCAGCAAAAGCAGTTACATGAGAAGAGATATCAGGAATCGTGGTTTGTCACGACCATCGATTCCGCGGTAGAGGCCGTCATGAGCGGACTGAGCTGTGGCTGGCTGCCGGAAGACAGTATCCGGCAACTGCTCGCATCTGGTGAACTGAGGCCAATTCAGCAGAATGCCCCCTCAGAGCGAATCTCCTCTCTGTATCTGATCAAAGATCCGTCCTGTCGGTATGATACTTGTGTTCAGGCGCTTTCGGATGCACTGTTAGCCTCGGTGACTGCGGAAAACTGACGAGATGATAAAGACTATCGGGTGCCACAGCGTCTGTCCGGCCGGATATCAGGATTCAGTGGACACCCAAATAGTCTGATTGATGCATGGTTGCGTCTGAAGTGTTTCGTCTTTACTGATTCAGCGCGATTGAATTAAATTCCATCGCTGCATCTGCTATCGCTTCCCAGAGGTATTGTGCACTGGAAATATCCGCCAAAAGCAGAAATTGTTCCTGATCGCCCGATGCCAGCCGGACCACAACCGCATTCGTTCTGGCAACAGACGTCTGAGCGATTGCGCCTGCCGGAAATACTTTTTCAGACAAATCCACACCACACACTTTGGCGAACATACGGTGAACAGACAGGCCGTTTATCAACATCATCATATGACTGTGCTGACAATACAGCCGGTATAACCCCTTGGTGTTCAGTACCAACAATTCAAGATTTGCCAGAACCGAATGATTGGTATGGCTTAAATCAATCACCCAGAATTCTTTCTGACTTAAACGCAGAACGATCAAATCATCTGCTCTGGCAGCCTGATTGGGCTGAGAAGGAACCGGTAAGTTCTGCTCAGCCAGAAATGCACCGGCCTGCTCCCCCCGGATACCGACACGGGAATAAGTGGTGACATCCTGACAGTTGATCGCCCCATTCACAGGTGACGTTTCAGCAATCAGACTTTTGCGCAGTTCGGGCGCTGCACTCAGATTAAAATATTCCATTATTTCACCTCCTGACGGCGATTGTCCGGGTCATAAAAAGGGAGTGACACGACTTCAGCGACGACCACTTCACCGCCATCAACACGAATGGGGATTTTTGACCCGATCTCTTGCTGCTCAACGCCAACGTAAGCCATGCCAATATGAGCACCAACCGTTGTCGAAAATTCTGAAGAGGTCACATTACCGGTAATGTCGCTCGTGGCATCCTGCGCATTTGCCAGCACCAGATGCCCTTCTGCTGGCTTGGTTTGTGTTGCATCAAGTCTGAAGCCCACTAACTTTCGGGTCTGTTTGCCGTTCATCACAATATCGACGGAGCGGCAACCCACATAAAATGGTTTCTTGCGGCTCACCGCCCAGCCAAGTGAAAGTTCACCCGGATGTGACATGCCATCGGTATCCTGACTGACAATAATATGGCCTTTTTCCAGACGCAGCAGACGCTGGGTCTCCACGCCAAAAGGCTTGATATCAAACTCATGCCCGGCTTCCATCAGCACATCCCACAACGCCTGTCCAAACAGAAAAGGCACATGGATTTCATAACCCAGCTCTCCGACGAAACCGACCCGCATCAGGCGCACCGGCATCCCTGCAATGGTTCCCTCCCGGTAGGCCAGATAGGGAAATTTATCCTGTGAAAAATCAACATCATGACAAACTTTTTCGACCACACGACGAGATAAAGGCCCGGCGACATTGACGGCGGCAAAAGCCGATGTCACATTGGCAATATCCACATCAAGACACCACTGTGCATTCCACTGCGTCATCGAGCGATAAACGCTTTCAACACCGCCCGTTGTTGCCGTCACATAAAAGTGGTTGTCACTGATGCGACAAGCAACACCATCATCAACAACCACGCCCTGTTCGTTCGTCAACACGGCATAGCGGGTTTTACCTACGGGTTGTTTGAGAAAGCCGAATGTATACATCCGGTTCAGAAACTCTGCGGCATCCGGGCCACGGATTTCTAACCCGCCAAGCGTGCTCACATCAATGATTCCGACCGCAGTACGCACATGGCTTGCCTCGGCCTGAATCAGTGCATCGCGATGGGCTTTATCCCCATAAAACGCCGGACGGCGCCACTGCCCTGCCGGGATCATGTGCGCCCCCAGCGTCTGATGTCTCTGCTGCATCGGCGTCTGGCGATATGGCGTGAAAATACGTCCGGCAACATAGGCCAGTTTTTCCGGTACAAAGGGAGGTCTCGCTGTGGTTACACCTGTCTCAGACACGGTTCGATCGGTGGCATCAGCCACTAATCTTGCGGTCGGCAATGCCGAATGCCGGCCTTGTGACGGCCCCATACCCACCGTAGAAAAACGTTTCACTAACTGAATATCCCGGTAGCCCATTTTCGTTGCATTGACGATATCTTTTATCTGAAGATCTTCATCAAAATCAACAAATTCTTTACCTTTGGGATGTTTGAAAACCGGCCAGCCGAAGTTCGTCTGTTTCGTGCAAACCACAGTTGCAGGGATGGTATCATCCATCTCCAGCGCATTGAGACAGCGGATGGCCGCCTGTTCACCATCTGCCAGAACGGCGTCGATCCCATGAATACCATTTACAGAACCGGCAATATGCAGATGAGCGGGCAGCCGGGTAATGGCAAAACGTGCCGACTCATCATCATAAGTGAGCTGAGCACCAGCCTGACAAAGCAATTGATAAACCGGCATGTAGCCCGCTGACATACAAAGCAGATCACATTCAACATTGAGGCCCGCTGCCGCCACCTTGCCTTTTCCGGTCATGTCATGGACCATAACGGATGCTAAACGCTTTTTATCATGCGTTGCGTGCGCCTCATAAACGGTCGCATTTGCCCGCACCGGAATCTCATATTTCCCGGCGATTGCCCGCATCTTCGTGTCGGGGCCTTCCTGACGCATATCGACGATCATTGCGACAGTCACACCACTTTGTACCAGTTCAACAGCAGCAAAGTAAGCATCGTCATTGCCGGTGACCAGCACAGCACGCGACCCCGGTTTAATCGCATAAAGTTTCATCAGACGCATCGCTGCACTGGTCATGACCACGCCCGGAATATCATTGTTGTGGAACACGACGTGCTGTTCAAAACAGCCGGAGGCAACAATGCACTGTTTCGCCCGCACCTTGTACATACGGTGACCCTGTAAGACCGGCAAATAATTATCTGCAAACCAGCCATTACAGGTCGCATTGGTGTAAACCTCAATATGATCATGCGCAGTCACCTGGCTGACGAGCGTATCAATCAGTGAATCGGCTAACGTCCCCTGTTCATCAAAGCGGTGATAATTTAATGCACCGCCCAACGTATTGTTTTCATCGATCAGGATCACTTTTGCACCGGCATCCGCCGCTTTCAGTGCCGCTTTTAATCCGGCTGGCCCGCCGCCGATCACCGCAATATCACAAAACAGATAGGCTTTATCAAAATACTCAGGTTTAAAATTCAGATCAGCAACACCCAGGCCTGCCTTCTTGCGAATCAAGGGTTCCCACTTATCCCAGATGCCTTGGGGCTTATAAAATGCACGATAATAAAAACCGACCGGCATAAAACGCGCACCGAGCTCCAGTTTTGCATCTTTATCTTTCTCCAGAGTCCCGTTGTAGTTTTGCCCCATAACGTTCAGGCCCTGACGAACCGGTGTTTTATCAGCCAAAGCATTCGGTTCATCCGGAAGCTGGACCAGCGTATTGCCATCCTGCCCCGCCATGGTCAGCGGCCCTCTGGGCCGATGGTATTTGAATGATCGGGACATTAACCACTGATCATTGGCAATTAAGGCACTGGCAACAGAGTCTCCGGCATAACCGTGATAGGTTTTCCCCTCGAATTCAAATTCAACCGGCTCGTCACGGTTGATCCATTTTCCTGATGGTGCAGGTAAACGTGGATTGATCATGCGACATGCTCCTTGTCAGACATGGTTTCTTCATCAAACGTCACCCTTTGCTGATAAAGCTCTGAAGGGTCATACGTTTTGATAATTTCATCACTTGCAGTATGGCGTTCGGCGATAAACCAGTAGCCCGATGCGGAGTGATACCACCACTCCTTTACAATCTGAATAGTGTTATCCGAATAGAAAACATAGTCCGCCCAGACTTTGTCGCTGCATGTTTTGGGATTCGGCATGGTCTTCACTTCTCCCCCGTAAACGAACTCACTGATATTTCTCGGGCCGTTCAAAGGACACGTCATTATTTTCATTTGAATACTCCTCAGAGGCTGTCAGTCTTAGTGGCTCGCGGCTGTCGCGCCCATTTCATTGACCTGACGGAATTCGTCAAACCGGTCCATCGAGAACGGTGCAATCAGTTCGGGGACTTTCCCGCCTCCGGCAACCAGTTCAGCCATTGTTTTTCCGCATATCGGCGTCGACTTAAATCCCCAGGTGCCCCAACCGGCATCCAGATAATAGTTTTCAACCGGGCTCAGCCCCATAATCGGGCTGTAATCGGAAGTCATATCAGTAATGCCCGCCCACTGACGCATCAATTTCAGATTCGCCATAAACGGGAACATCTCAATCGCATGTGCCAGCAAACTTTCTTTTAAGTCCATCGTTGACCGGGTGTTATACAGCGGATACGGATCCGAACCGCCCCCAATCACCATTTCGCCGCGCCCTGTTTGCTGGACATAACAGTGCAACGCCGATGAGCTGACTAAAGGATCAAGAAATGGCTTCACCGGCTGCGTCACCATTGCCTGTAACGGATAGGTTGTGATGGGCATTCTGATACCTGCCATCGCCGCAACAATCGAGCTGTGTCCGGCAACCGCCTGAACAACACAGCCACACGATACATTGCCGCGATTGGTTTTTACGCCGGTAACTTTGCCGTTTTGCACGATAACATCGGTCACTTCCGTCAACTGGTGTAGTTCGACACCGCGCTGAGTGGCACCTTTGGCATAACCCCAGGCCACCGCGTCATGACGGGCCGTGGCACCGTCGATATGCCAGAGTCCCGCCAGCACCGGCATATCAGCCGGGTTCATGTTCAGGGTTGGCACAAGCTCTTTGATCTGCTGCGGGTCAATCAGTTCTGTGCGTCCGCCAAAGTGTTTATTCACTTCAGCTCTTTGCCGGAAAGAGCGAATCGTGGCGTCCGTATGTGCTAATGTGAGCTGGCCACGCGATGAATACATAATGTTGAAATCAAATTCATTCGAGAGTTCTTTAAACAAATTGACCGATTCGATATAAAACTTTACCCCATCGGATGTGAGATAATTGGAGCGGATAACGGCCGTATTCCGGGCCGTATTTCCCCCGCCCAGATACCCTTTTTCCAGAATGGCGACATTCGTAATACCATGATATTTCGCCAGATAATAAGCCGTCGCGACCCCATGACCACCCCCACCGATAATCACCACATCGTAGTGTTCTTTTAATTTTGAGGGTGCGGGCAGATCTGCATAATCTTCAAACGGGAAATCTGATTTCAAACCGTATTTTAATAGTGAAAATGGCATCGCATTACTCCTCATGAACCGGCTGAAATACCGGTTCCTGCAACCGGGACAACTGCTGCTTAAATGCGGTCAGTGTATTTTTCATCAGGCAGGCGATCGTCATCGGGCCAACCCCACCGGGCACCGGACTGATCGCCGCACACTTCGGCGCAACGGCTTCAAAGTCAACATCACCCTGCAACTTACGCCGGCCATCGATACTGACTGAATTAATCCCGACATCAATGACCACAGCCCCCGGTTTCACCCAGCTTTCTGCCACCAGTTTAGGCACGCCCACCGCGGCGATAATGATGTCAGCATGCCTGCAAACCGCTTCAATATCCGTTGTGCGCGAGTGCACCATGGTCACGGTGCAGTTTGCCTGTAAAAGGAGGCTGGCCATTGGTTTACCGACAATATTGGAGCGACCAATCACCACGGCATGTTTCCCGTCCAGCTGACCTATTTCTCTTTGCAGCATTTCCATGCATCCCAATGGCGTACACGGCACTAAAGCACTTTGGCCGATGGAAAGCAGCCCGGCGTTATGAGGATGGAATCCATCCACATCTTTATCCGGCGTGATGAGCTGAATAATGCGCTCTTCGTTGATATGACGTGGTAAAGGAAGTTGCACCAGAATACCATGCACCTGCGGGTCAAGGTTCAGGTCTGTAATCAGTGATTCAAGCGCATCTTGCGTCACCTCTGATGCCAGCCGGTGCTCAATGGAACGAATTCCGGCTTCCTTCGCCCGTTTGATTTTATTGCGCACATAAACTGCACTTGCAGGATCATCTCCCACTAACACAACGGCCAATCCCGGTGTCATCCCGAAATCCTGCTGATAGGTTTCAATTTCAACAGCAACTTCACTGACAATCTGACCGGCCAGCTGCTGACCATTAATGATTCTCGTCATGATTCCGGCTCCTATCTGAAGACAATGGTCTTGTTACTGTGCATAAACACGCGATGTTCCAGATGTAGCCGGACCGCTTTGGCTAAAGCGACCGTTTCGGTATCACGCCCGACAGACACCAGCTTTTCCGGCGAGTAGGTATGATCGACCGGCTGAACAGACTGCTCAATAATCGGCCCTTCATCTAAATCTGACGTCACATAGTGCGCAGTCGCCCCAATGAGTTTGACGCCACGTTCAAATGCCTGATGGTAAGGTTTTGCGCCTTTAAATCCGGGCAGGAAAGAGTGGTGGATATTAATGGCTTTGCCGTGTAATTCCTGACACAGGGTATCTGACAAAATTTGCATGTAACGGGCCAGCACAACCAAGTCAGTTTCTGTTTCTCTGACAATATCCAGTAATGCAGCTTCCTGTTCCGGTTTATTGTCTTTATTGACGGGCAAATAAACAAAACGAATGCCTTCGCGCTCCGCCATCGGCCGCAAATCTTTATGATTTGAGACAACGGCAGTAATTTCCATCGGCAGCTCACCTTTGCGGTGACGATACAGCAGGTTATCCAGGCAGTGATCAAATTTGCTCACCATCAGCAGCACCCGGACCGGCTTAGCGGCATCGAATATCTCCCATTCCATATCAAAGCGTGTCACGGCTTCATTAAAACCAGCCCGGACATCTTCAATACTGAACTCATCAGATTCAATACGGCAGACAGCACGCATAAAAAAGCGTTCGTTTTCTTCATCATCATACTGATGCATTTCTGAGATATAACAGCTGAGACCAGCCAGATAAGAAGTCACTGACGCCACAATCCCACTGGTTGCGCCGCAAGAAGCTTTTAAAACAAATTCCTTTGAAGTCGTCATTACTTTCCCTCACTTAACTTTCTGTTGCGCAGCCATTGCAACGCTATTGTTTATTTTTAGTAAATTTAATATATTCTCAGGAAATTAAAATGACAATAGAACAACCCCAAATAATGCCGGTATGGCTTTTTTTATTGATATATGAAAAATAATTTGATTGATGGAGAAATATGATGACAAATCCGCCTGACTACCACGTTCCTGCACTTGCACGTGGCTTGCAAATTATCGAAATGTTTAGTGCCAGTGATCGGGTATTAACCACGCACGATTTCGCCGAACGTCTTGGCGTCAGCGCGTCTTCAACCTACCGTATCATCCAGACCTTACTGGATATGGGATATCTGAAGAAGGTGACCCGCAATGCCTATGAACTTGGTCCGCAGGTCGTCTCGCGCGGTTTCGCTTTTCTTGCCGGACAAGAGCTGGTCGATATCGCATCTCCCTTTCTCAACACTTTGCGTGATCACACGTCAATCTCCTGTCATCTGGCCATCCGCGACGGGCTGGAAACGGTGTATATCTACCGTGCTCAGGCATCACAAAGGCTATCCGTCAATATTCCGCTGGGAACCCGTCTTCCCTGCCATACCAATGCGATGGGCAGAGTGTTACTACGGCAGTTAAGCGATATTGAATTCAATGCCATGTACCAGCAGGTACAGCTGGATCGATATCCTGAGCCACATCCGCAGACTTTATCTGAGTTGAAGCATTTACTGAAAACAGAATGGCAGCAAGGGGTTTCAAGTAATCGTTCTGATAATGCAACAGCAATCGCCGCACCGATCACCAACTATCTGGGGAAAGTGGTTGCAGCGATTAATATTTCCGGCGCAGACCAAATCATGAATCACCCAAGGCAATTTGAGGAATCGAAGCACCTGTTAATTGAAACCGCCCGGAATATTTCTCAGGCGGTTCCATAAAGGTCATCAGGTCATCAGGTCATCAGGTCATCATGATCTCTGCGGCAGATTTATCCATCAGGATAAATCACCCATACAGAGATATTTGATTTCCAGATAATCTTCCAGTCCGTATCTGGAGCCTTCCCGCCCCTGACCCGACTGTTTAACCCCACCAAAAGGAATCATTTCCGAGCTGATCGCCGTTTCGTTGACACCAACCATACCGTACGCCAGCTTTTCACTGACGCGCCAGATCCGGCCTGCATCTTTTGTATACAGATAGGCGGCGAGACCGGCGTCTGTGTCATTTGCCATCGCAACGGCTTCCGCTTCTGAAGTAAAACGGAAAACCGGTGCCACCGGACCAAACACTTCTTCTTTCGCCAGCCGCATCGTTGCATCCAGATGCTTCAATACCGTGGGACGGTAGAAGTGGCTGCCCAGTGATTCAGCAGCACCACCGACACAGACTTCAGCCCCTTTTGCGATTGCATCTTTGACCAGTGTATCGACATTATCAACCGCTTTGGATGTAATGAGCGGTCCGATAGCAGTCTGGCTGTCAAACCCGTCACCCACAGTGAACCGGGCAACCTGTTCACTGAAACGTGCCACAAACTCATCATAGATTTCATCTTCCACCAGAATCCGGTTGGCACAGATACAAGTCTGACCGGCATTACGAAATTTTGCCGCCAGTGCGCCTTCTATCGCTTTGTCCAGATCCGCATCTTTAAATATCACGACCGGTGCGTTCCCGCCCAGCTCCATTGACGTTTTCTTCACGGTTTTAGCAGACTGCGCCATTAAGATTTTGCCGACCGCGGTGGAACCGGTGAATGAAATTTTCTTCACAATTTTGCTGGATGTCAGCACATTGCCAATCGCCGGAGCATCCGTGCCCGGAATGATATTAAACACACCGGGAGGAATGCCTGCACGGGTTGCCAGTTCACCCAGCGCCAGCGCCGATAAGGGCGTTTCAGCCGCCGGTTTGAGTACAACCGTACAGCCGGCAGCAAGGGCTGGCGCCACTTTTCGCGTGATCATTGCATTTGGAAAGTTCCAGGGGGTGATTGCACCCACAACACCAACCGGTTGTTTGATGACGATGGAACGGCGGTCGGTGCCGGTCGCGGGTAAGACATCCCCGTAGATACGTTTGGCCTCTTCCGCAAACCACTCTATATATGAAGCGCCATAGAGAATTTCCCCTTTTGACTCCGCTAAAATCTTGCCCTGCTCTGCAGTCATCATCAGCGCCAGATCATCCTGATGTTCTGTCACCAGCTCATACCAGCGCCTCAGAATCGCCGCCTTCTGCTTCGCCGGGACATCACGCCATGATTCCAGTGCCGCATCCGCGGCAAAAACAGCCTGTTCAGTTTCTTCCGGGCCCAAATCACTCACCTGAGCAATGACACGTTCCGTCGAAGGGTTGATGACGTCAAACTGTCTGCCGGTTGAGGAAGCCACCCACTCTCCATTGATATAACCATGGCATTTGAGAAGTGACTTATCCTGCAATGTTTCTAATATCGAATCCATGATCCTGCCTTTTGTGTTCATTACTTGTAGCCGTAAGCCGTTTTTGAAACGTCTGTCTGAACGGCAGTTTGTTTCACGTTAAATTTGGCTAAATCTTCAGCCGAGTACACCAGACCATTGGCTTCATCTCTTAAACCTTTCGTCAGCGCAAAACACATGAACAACAGCACGACAGAAAATGGCAGAGCAGCAATAATCGTCGCGGTTTTCAGGGCATCCAGTCCGCCATTGACGAGCAATACTGCCGAAATCAGCCCAAGCGCAACACCCCATACAATTCTTAACCATTTCACCGGGTTCCGGTTGCCGTCAGAAACGATAGTTGATATCACCAGCGTGCCGGAGTCTGCCGAGGTCACAAACCAGGTAATGATCAAAAACGTTGCCAGCGCTGCAAAAACATGGGTCAGCGAGGTATATCCCAGTGATTCTATGGTGCTGTAAAGCGCCAGTGTCATATCCTTATTGACCACATCAATCAGATTGGCCCCACCGAACATTTGCAGGTTCAGCGCCGTGCCGCCAAAGATAATAATCCAGAGGAATCCACCCAGCGGCGGGATGATTAAAGCACTGAGCATAAATTCCCGGATCGTCCGGCCACGCGAGATTCGGGCAATAAACATACCGACCAGTGGACCCCAGGATAACCACCAACCCCAGTAGAATACGGTCCACCAGCCCTGCCATTGACGACCGGGTTCCATATCCACCCAAAAGCCCATCGGCAGAAAATGCGTTACATAATCACCAAGACTGGTCACGGTGAGTTTCAACAGGAAAACCGTCGGCCCGGCAAAAAGAAAGAAACCAACTAACAGCGTACTAAGACGAATATTCCATAAACTGAGTAACTTAATGCCTTTACCCACACCGGTTACCGCCGATACGGTCGCAATCACAGAAACAACCACAATGAGAATGACCTGAGTCGTGGTCGAAATTTCGGTACCAAACAGAAAGTTCAGCCCGGCATTCATTTGTGAGACGCCCAGTCCTAAAGTTGTTGCAGTACCAAACAGCGTACTGAAAACAGCCAGCAGATCGACGGCATGTCCGATCGGGCCGTGAATCCGGTCACCTAAGATAGGATATAAACCGGAACGGACCGTCAGCGGCAGGCCTCTGCGGTAGCAGTAATAGGCAAGACAAAGTCCGACCAGAATATAGATCGCCCAGCCATGCAAGCCCCAGTGAAACATGGTAATCCGAAGTGCAACCTGGGCTGCCTGCTCAGTTTTTGGTGCAATACCGGCCGCTTCAATAAATGGATTACCCTGAAAGTGATAAATCGGTTCGGCAATACTCCAGAACAGTAAGCCGGTTCCGATCGCACAGCTGAACAGCATGGAAAACCAGGCGATAAAATTAAACTCCGGCTTTTCATCATCCTTGCCCAGCCGGATTTTTCCGTATTTTGAAAAAGTCACCCAGACGGAGAAAAACAGCGTAAAGCAAACAACTGCAACGTAATACCAACTTAAATTTGTATTGATCCAGCTATTGAACGTACTAAAAAGGGTTTTGGATTGTTCCGGACGTAAAATAGAAAATCCAACAAAAATAAGCACCATAATCACTGAAGAATAAAACATCGTCTTATTCACTTCAGACGGATTACCCGCACCTTTTACCATACTACTCGGTTTCATGATTTTGTCCTCCCTGACTCCACACGCAGAGCCACTGCTTTTATGAAGTAACCTCTCTTCGGATACCGGTATCAGGCACGGTTCATCGCCTGATATCGGTGTCTGATGTTGCAGCGCCGTGTTAACGCATCACAAAAGGGTTACCCATAGGTTCTGATGACGTATTTATCCAGGTTGTTCTGACCCGAATATAGTCCTGAATCGCCTGTATTCCGGCTTCACGCCCGTAACCTGACTGGTTAAAACCACCAAATGGCGCCACGGGGGAAACTGCACGATACGTGTTCACCCAGCAAATACCGGAACGGATTCGTTGGGAAACCCGCATGGCCCTTGCCAGATTTTCCGTAAACAGGCCTGATCCCAAACCAAATTCAGAATCATTCGCCAGTGAAACCGCCTCTTCTTCTTCGTCAAAAATCATCAGCGACATCACCGGACCAAACATTTCAACCTTGAGTGTCTCAATGTCGTTGTGCGGACATTCAACAATCGTGGGTGTGAAATAATATTGAGATCCATGTTCTGGTGCGCGTCTTCCTCCGGTCAGCACGCGCGCCCCCTGCGCTAATGCTTTATTAAGCGTTTCCTCAATCACCCCGATTTGTGCGTAAGTACAGAGTGGACCGATGTGTGACCTGGCATCGAGCGGGTCTCCGATAACAATCTGCGACGTTTTCTCCAGCAGTTTCTCCACCAGCGCCGGATAGATTTCCCGCTGGATATAAACCCGTGAGCCAGCGACACAAGACTGTCCTGATGCACCGAAATTCCCGGCAATAATGCCGTTGGCAGCGCTTTCTAAATCAGCATCGTTAAACACAAGAACCGGAGATTTACCCCCTAACTCTAACGTGGTCACGGCAAAGTTATTGGCGGTGTTACGAATGACGTGACGCGCTGTTTCCGGCCCGCCGGTAAAAGCAAGACGATCAATATCCGGATGGGAGGTCAAAGGAATCGAACAACCTTCGGCATCTCCCGTAATCACCGAAACCACCCCATCCGGGAAACCGGCTTCCTGTATCAGCGCCGCAAATTTCAGGATAGCAACAGGTGCCACTTCAGAGGCCTTAATAATCACGGTACACCCTGCCGCTAATGCCGGCGCAAGCTTCGTCGCGGTCAGAAACATTTGCGCATTCCATGGCACCACAGCAGCAACCACACCGATCGGTTCTGGCTTGGTAAACACATGCATATCCGGTTTATCGATAGGCAATGTGTGTCCTTCAATCTTGTCGGCCAGGCCAGCGTAGTAGCGATAATAACTGGCAACATACTTCGCCTGACTTTGGGTTTCAGCCGCCAGCTTTCCGCTGTCTCTGGTTTCTGACTCACCCAAAGCGGTCGCGTTTTCTTCAAGTAAATCCGCCAGTTTATACAGCAGCAGCCCCCGCTGAGCTGGCGTTAAAAGTGCCCAGTCTTTCCGTTCAAGCGCTTCTCTGGCTGCACGTACCGCAGTCTCAACATCTTCAGGTTCAGCGCTCGCAACTGTTGCCCATACCTGCCCTGTTGCCGGATTAATCGTTTCCAGCTTTCGTCCTTTGGAACCTTCCACCCACTGACCGTTGATGAACAGAGGAAAGTGCGGTAATTGATTTTCAGACATGGTGAATCCCCTTATGTGAATGCTGGCATCACTTCATCGATGAAACGTTTTAATGATGTTTCTTTTTGTTCCCGGGTCATGCCAGAATCCGACCAATAGGAGAACTCGTCATATCCCAGATCTTCGTAATATTTCAGCCGGTCAATGATTTGTCCTGAAGTACCAATCATCAGGTCATTGCGAATTTGCGCTTGCTTATAAAACGGATGCTGGTCAATTTCTTCCTGACTGAGGGTTTCAATCAGACCCTGATTGATCGGGCGTTCATTTTTAAACCAGGCGCCAAAATAACAATAGAATTCATGGAGCTTTTTGGCCGCATAATCCAGCTCAGCCGCATCATCAGACACATAAGCATGTTGTAAAATCATGATTTTGGTCCGGCGGTCAAATTTGGCACAAGCCTGATGATAGCGTTCGATGAGCGATTCAACTTCTTCTATGCCCTGCCAAAGTGGCGTCACCTGGACATTACACTCATTTTCAACCGCAAATTCATGGCTGTTAATGTCGCGGGCCGCGACCCAGATATCAGGGCCATTGGGTGTCAGTGGTTTGGGAGCAGACGTTGTTTCAGGAAACTGATAATGTTTGCTCTCCTGAGCGTGGTTTCCCGCCCACAATCCTTTAATCGCCGGTATCATTTCACGCAGGCATTCTCCGGCTTCCCAGGCATCCATGCCGCCGTTAATCATTCGCTCATACTCAAACGAATAGGCACCCCGCGCTATCCCTAATTCTAACCGGCCACCGGTCAGAATATCGGTCATCGCTGCTTCACCCGCCAGTTTGATCGGATGCCAGTAAGGTGCGACGACTGTCCCTGTCCCTAAACGCACATTTTTTGTTTGATGGGCAAGGTCAACCAGATTCAGCAACGGGTTGGGAGCAATCGTGAAATCCATCCCATGGTGCTCACCTGTCCAGACGGTACACATACCGCCCTCATCCGCTATCTGGCTTAATGAAATGAATTCTTCATACAAATCCGTCTGGCGCTGTGCTTCATTCACGCGCTCCATGTGTGCAAACAGAGAGAATTTCATCTGATATCTCCTTCTGATTCATTCCCGACATACAGGCGGAATACGCCATGACGCTTTTCTTCTGCATACCGGGCAATCATGGATGCCACATCATCAGAAGCAAATTTCAGGCTGGTGAGTTCACCGATGTTCACATACCGGTAGCCTGCCGGGGCTTTTTCTTCTGTCGCCTCGGCCCGGTAATACGCCACAAAGTGCCCACTGGCCCGTTTTTCATAGACAGAGAAGACCTGACCGATCTCAGCTTCAACAGCCAGCGTTTCCAGCACCACCTTCAGGGTTTGGTAAGACGAACTTTCAGGGATGAGATTGCCTTGAGGCAAACTGAAAAAACCATCCTCTTCTTTCAGCAGCAATTGATCATTACACTCAACCAGACCACCCACCTGCGTCGAGTGCCGGTGAGTGATCGCCTCCGCCTGACGTTCCATGCCTAAGCTGAAATAGCCGCCTTTCGCATAGCCCAGGCCCAGCTTTTCTGTGGTTTTGAAGTCCTGAACCTGCCCCACCAGAAGCAAGTGATCGCCGGCATCAATTTTCTGTTGGGATGCGCAACTGAAATAAGTGACAGCCCCTTCAATCACCGGCACGCCATGTTGATCTTCAAACCAGGCAACTTCCGAGAACCGGTCACCTTTAGAGCTGGCAAATGTATTTGAAGCATGTTGTTGATCTTCCGCCAGAACACTGACCGTAAAGTGTTCACAATCTGCAAAGACATCATAACTTGATAAACGCTTCGCCGGACAGACCAATAAAAGCGGCGGATCCATCGATACGGAGGTAAAGGAGTTTGCAGTGAATCCTACTTTTTCCCCGGATTTACTGACTGCAGTCACAATCGTAACGCCCGTCATAAAAGACCCGAATGCATCACGTAATTCACGAGAATCAAAATCGCTCATAACTTATCCTTGCTGTTCATATTCTATTGACTGGGCTTCAATGCAACTCAAGGCGAAATCAATCACGATTTCGTTGATTTCTCCGGAATGAGTCATTGGAGCCATGTGCTTTGCATGACTGATAATGCGGGATTCACCCACCGGGCAAAGTGCGCCCATTGCTGCTGACATTGCTGGTGTTGAATTTGGATCATCACTGCCGGTAATAAACAGTGCTGGCATAGATAAATTTCTGAGTTCATCGTCTTCAGGCCCATCATTATGGCAGAAAACTTCATAAGCCTGACTGTACCCCGGCAACGACACCGTACTTAACCACTCAGTACATAACTGCGCATTTTCTTCATCAAGCTTGCTTAAGGGAAAATCAAACCAACGTTTGACCGGAGCCGTTGTATGCAAATGGGTAAGGCTGCTCTTGATCTGTTTCACCCGCTCCTGAACGGCAGCTTTCGCCTCTTCTGAGCGGCGGAATACCGAATTGAATGCCACGGTGCCCAAACACCATTCCTGATATCGTGAGGCAAAATTTAATGCAATCATGGATCCCATCGAATGGCCCATGATCAACACGGGCTGTCTGATGTCCTGTTTCACCCACCGGGCGATCACATCGGTATAATCTTCGATGCACCGACATTGTGGCATGATATCGCTTTCGCCATGTCCGGGCATATCGACTGCATACACAGTGAAATGACGATTGAATGCTTCGAATTGTCTCATCCATGCTTCGAGGCGTAATCCGACACCATGAATGAGCACAAGTGCAGGTCCGCTGCCGCTTTTGGTATATGCCAGGCCGGTTTCAGTCTTAAACCGCTGCGGGATTGTCGATATCATGTCCCAGCTCCTTCAGTTCTTCATATCGATCGCCGATACGGTGATGTGGACGCCCACCCGATGCCCCGCCCAGTACGACAACAATTTCATCATCACAGGGCGCGTCATTAATATTGAACTGCAACGTTAAATAATGAGACCGGCGTCCGCCGTCATTCTTATCCATCATCGGAATAACGATCGGCGCATTGGCGGTGCCGCGCGTATTGGTAAATGAAAGAAAAGATTTGGCCTGCACCGCTTCCCGGTAATGATTGCCAAAATGCAGGGTGTGAATCAGTGCAGAGGCATGTTCCACCTCACCACTGAGCCCCACCACGGCTGCTTTACCAAACGCTTCAATCTTGTCTGCACCACCTGCCAGCGCGCAAATTTTTTCAGTCAGCAGTGCACCAAGCTGAGGCCCGTAATCCCGGACAACGGGCCGAAGGTTTTCCACAAACTCCCCAACCCAGGGATTTTTCACGATTGCAGCAACAGCAAACATTCGCAGAGGCTTGTCGGCCACTTTATTTCCTTCAATCAGCGTCTCTTCTTCAAAACTAACAATCTTCCGTATTTGTATGTCCATGCTGTCTTCCTGATATTGAATCGATAACATTATTGTAATATGGTATACCATAATATAACAATGCATTAACATAATCATACAATCGGTCATAATGCAACCATTCGTGTGTTATTATTTGAAGGAACGTTTTTTTTAATTGAAAGGAATAGAGTGAATGCTAAAAGTTGAGCGCCCAAAAACATTAAAAGAAAACGCGCTGGAATCTTTGAGGGATGCTATTACCAGTAACCTCTTCAAACCTGGTGACCGGCTGGTCGAACGCACACTGTGTGAGTCGATGGGTGTCAGCAGAACTGTTGTCAGAGAGTGTATTCGTCATTTGGAAAGTGAACGGCTGGTTATCGGTATTCCAAACTCAGGATTTGTTGTCGCGTCGATCAGCCCGGAAGAAGTGAAAGAAATTTATGATATCCGGGCTTTACTGGAATGCTCTGCCGTCGGGGAGTGTTGCAAACGCGCCACGCCGGAGGTTATCAAAGAACTGTACCAAATCCATAAGGGAATCGCTGCAAGCCTGAAAAACAACGACGTCAATCAGGGGCTGAGACTGACGACTCAATTCTATGAACTCATTTTTGCAACCGCAGAAAAGCATGTTTCATGGGATCTGGTCGAACAACTGAATTCCAGAATTTCACGCTTGCGGGGACTGACGCTTAATACCCTCGGGCGTAAAACATCAGGTCCGCTCGACCTGCTTCTGATTGTGAAAGCAATGGAAGAAAAAGACGAAGCAAAAGCTGTGGACTTATGTGCACAACATCTGAAAGAAGCTTGTGAACTGGCCATGAGTGTTGATCAAGGAGTAAAAAATGAAATCAGAGCGATTTGAACTGGGACTGAAAAAACGAAAAGAAACATTAGGTGCAGAATACGTCGATAAAAATTTAGCCAAGGCTGATTCATTTAATCTTCCTTTTCAGGAAGCCATGACAGAATGGTGTTGGGGGTTTGGCTGGGGTGATGACACGATTGACCCGAAAACGCGTTCGATGATGAATCTGACAATGATTGCAGCACTCGGGAAAATGGAAGAGTGGGAATTGCACCTCAAAGGCGCCATCAAAAATGGTGTAAGTGTCGAGGAGATCCGTTCAATTCTGCATGTAATTGCCATTTACTGTGGCGTTCCACAGGGGGTGGAATGTTTCCGTATTGCACGGGGTGTATTGACAGAACAAGGGTTGCTCTGATCTCTTGATACCAGACAAAGGAGAACCATCATGAAGGGATACTGGGTTGCGTTTGTTCATGTTGAAGACGAACAACAATATCAGAGCTATCTGGAACTGGCACCGGCTGCCCTGAAAAAGTATGGTGCCACCATGCTTTCCCGTGGCGGGGATATCAGTATTATCGAAGGCTTTGAAACCCCGCCTCAGCGTGCTGTCGTGTTTGAATTTGACAGTTATGAGACGGCTCTGAAATGCTACCACTCTCCTGAATATCAGGCCGCGAGGCAACACCGGATTCATAGTGCAACAGCAAATATCATCATTATGAAAGGATTATAGCAATCTGGAAAAAAACTGATTATCTGGATGTGTCTGGTGGAGCAAACACACAAGGCGGGAACACCCATCAGGACGTTCCCGCCAGGTTCATCTGAAGCAGGCTCAGGATGAAGGCTCAGTTGCCTTACTGGCATTCATGTAGACGGCTTGCGAACCGGCTTTTTCAGCTCCGGCTGCCGCAATTTTCCCAATCCGGCGCAATTCAGTCGATGATGCAAACTCAGGATAAGCAGACATACCACATTCATGAATATCCATGCCTTCCAGTTCTTCTTCAGGGCTGACCCGCAAATCCGTCAGCATCCGGATAATCTTCAGCGTGATGTATGACAAACCACACATCCAGCCAACAATGACGGCAATTCCCACAATTTGCCCATGTAATGTCGCATCCGGGTGACTCATCACCACCGCTAAAATACCCCAGATCCCTGCCGTGCCATGGACGGAAATGGCACCCACAGGGTCATCCATCTTCACTTTATCCAGCGCAAGAACAGAGGCAACAACCAACACACCTGCCACACCACCAATCAGCGTGGCAAGACCGGCTGAAGGCATCAGAGGCTCTGCCGTGATCGCAACCAAACCCGCCAGCGCACCATTGATCGACATCGTCAGATCGGTCTTCTTAAACAGAAAACGAACGAACAGAGTCGCTGTGACCATCCCTGCAGCCGCAGCCGCGTTCGTATTGACGAAAACCCGCGCCACGTGATTCGCGCTGGAGACATCCGAAATTTTAAGTTCAGACCCCCCATTAAATCCAAACCAGCCCATCCATAAAATCAGCATACCGAGTGTGGCCAGTGGTAAATTAGCGCCGGGAATCGGATTCACCTGCCCTTTCGGGCCATAACGCCCGGTCCGGGGCCCCACCAGCAATACAGCTGCAAACGCTGCTGCCGCACCGGCAAGATGCACAACCCCAGAGCCGGCATAATCGAGGTAGCCCAGTTGATCGAGGAACCCACCGCCCCACTTCCAGTATCCTTCCACAGGATAAAGAAAGCCCACCATGACCACTGCGAACATCATAAACGGCCACAACCGCATCCTTTCCGCCACAGCACCAGACACAATAGACATGGTTGCCGCTGCAAATACGGCCTGAAAGAAAAAGTCCGCATAGCCGGAATAAACCGGGGCATTTTCTCCGCCTGCGGTGATCGCAGCGACGGGATAATCATCTCCCAGAAAGAAACTGATTCCCGGTATCACAGCATTGACCGTGTTATCGCCAGGATACATCAGGTTATACCCCACGATCAGGTAAACAATACAGGCGACGCTGTATAGCAGAATATTCTTATTCAGAATTTCTACCGTATTTTTTGTTCTGACCAGCCCGGATTCCAGCATGGCAAAACCCGCAGCCATCCACATCACAAGTACGGCACTCATTAACAAATAGAATGTGTCTAACGCGTAACCGACTTCAAGAGTCAAAGTATTCATTTCATCTCCTTATGAACATAACGTCCCAGTACACAACTTCTTCGCTTCAATACATTGAGAACACTCAACCGACTTTACTTAGAACACTTAGCCAACTTTACTATTAATTAATTATTTTTCTGCACAAGAATTAATGAAATATTCGTGCCACAAAGTATTTATACATAAAATCAATCGATTACGATTTTACTGGCACATAAAATCCCCATCACTGCACAAATATGAACCAATACAGTGCACAGGTGGCAGATGTGTCTTACCGACAGATTCAACGTCATGAGGAGGGACAGACAACCCCTGCCGAAAATATAAAAAAAACCGCACAAAGTGCGGCCGGAAAATAAGAAAAGAATAAGAAAGGATACAAACAGAATGAATCAGTATTTTTGTCCCGGAATCCAGGTTGTTCCTGCCAGAGGCACACGAGCCATAGCCGCCGATTCAACAGTCAGAGCGACCAGATCCTCAGGTTCCAGATTGCGCAAATCATTTTTACCACATGCCCTTGCCAGAGTTTGCGCTTCCAGCGTCAGGACACGCAGATAGTTCGCCAGCTTGTGACCTGCGGTTTCAGGGTCAAGTCGTTTCATCAGCTCAGGGTCCTGGGTTGAAATACCCGCCGGGTCTTTCCCTTCCTGATAATCGTCATAGAAACCGGCAGATGAGCCAATCGCTTCATAATCTTTTTGCCATTTCGGGTCATTACATCCGATAGCAACCAGCGCAGCCGTACCTATCGCAACCGCATCGGCCCCCAAAGCCATACACTTCGCGACGTCCGCACCATTGCGGATACCCCCGGAAACGATCAGTTGCACTTTTCGGTGCATATCCATTTCCTGTAGTGCCTGAACGGCCTGAGGAATTGCAGCCAGAGTCGGAATACCGACATGCTCGATGAACACATCCTGTGTTGCAGCCGTGCCTCCCTGCATCCCATCCACCACAATCACATCCGCACCGGCTTTGACCGCTAATTTCACATCATAATAAGTCCGGGTCGCCCCCACTTTGATATACACAGGAACCTGCCAGTCAGTAATTTCACGCAATTCCTGAATTTTTATCGCCAGATCATCCGGGCCGGTCCAGTCCGGGTGACGGCATGCAGAACGCTGATCAATCCCTTTAGGCAGGTTACGCATTTGAGCCACCCGATCAGTAATTTTTTGCCCGAGCAGCATCCCGCCGCCACCCGGTTTCGCGCCCTGCCCCAACACCACTTCAATCGCATCGGCCTTACGCAGATCATCGGGATTCATGCCGTAACGAGAGGGGAGATATTGATAAACCAGTTTTTCCGATTGCCCGCGTTCTTCCGGTGTCATACCACCATCACCCGTCGTGGTGGTGGTTCCCACCATAGAAGCACCACGGCCTAATGCCTCTTTTGCATTGGCAGATAAAGCGCCGAAGCTCATCCCTGCAATGGTGATCGGAATATCGATTTCGATTGGTTTTTTGGCAAAACGGGTTCCCAGTTTCACCGAAGTATTGCACTTCTCCCGGTAGCCTTCTAACGGGTAGCGCGACATACTCGCGCCAAGAAATAGCAAGTCATCGAAATGCGGCAAAGGACGTTTTGCGCCAAAACCACGAATATCATAAATGCCCGTTTCTGCGGCGCGGCGAATCTCCGCCATCGTCCGCCGGTCGAATGTTGCTGACTCACGTAAACTTACATTTGGGTTGCTGTCTTTACTCATCACTGAAATCCTTTTTTAGTATGCTGAAGCATTGTCTACTTTGAAGTTATAGAGCTGGCGGGCTGAGCCATAACGCTTAAACGCGGATGGGTCGTCATCACAACCCGCTTTATCCAGCAGATTTTTCAGCTCTGTGATGTGCTCTTCACGCATTTCTTTCTCAATACAATCTGCCCCGAGAGACCGGACACTGCCCTTCACATAAATATGGACTTCATACAAAGAATCCCCCAGTGCATCCCCTGCATCACCACAAACAACCAGACAACCAGACTGCCCCATAAAGCAGCTCATATGACCCACGTTCCCTTTGACGACAATATCCACACCTTTCATGGAAATACCGCAACGAGCGCCTGCATTACCGTCGATGACCAGAAGACCACCGTGTGCCGTCGCGCCGGCAGCCTGAGAAGCATCTCCCTGAATATGAACTTTTCCGGACATCATGTTCTCAGCGACGCCTTGTCCGACATTACCGTGAACGGTAATCTCAGCTTCTTGATTCATTCCGGCGCAAAAGTAACCAGCATGCCCATGAATATCGACAACTAACGGACTATCCAGACCAACTGCGACATTATGTGCGCCCTGCGGGTTGGTAACCACCCACTCAACATCGTTTAATCCGTCCGCTTGATTGTGCAGCTGTTGATTGAGTTCACGGACACTACTTGTTTTTAAATCCACTGTTTTCATGCGTTATTATCCCTTTGAATTACTGACGTTCCCAAATATAAAAAGTAGCTGGTTCAGGCTCCCAGACTTTTGCATCTTCAATACCCGGCAGCGTAGACAACGCCTGATATTCGGAGGCCATCGCAACATAATCATCTGTTTCAGCCAGTACGGCTGGCTTACAGGCGATAGGATCCCGCATGACGGCAAATCCGTCTTTGGTCCCAATGGTAAACGTAAAAAATCCGTCGAGATCTTCCAGTGCATTTTCCAGAGCCTGCCGGAGCGTCTCTCCCTGATTTAATCTCCAGGTCAGATATCCGGCCGCGACTTCTGAATCGTTTTCTGTTTCAAACTCAATCCCTTCGCGTCTGAGCTTGTCACGCAGGCGATTATGATTCGACAATGATCCATTATGAACCAGACACAGATCGGAACCGGTAGAAAACGGATGACTGCCTTCCATCGTCACCGCTGATTCTGTCGCCATACGCGTGTGGCCAATAATGTGCGACCCTTTCATTGCACTGAGCCGGAATTTACTGGCAATATTTTCAGGAAGGCCAACTTCTTTCAGAATTTCAATCGAAGCACCCGCACTTAACACCAGCATTTCAGGCGCATGCGCTGCCAGCCACTGGCGTACCGTCGTTTCATCGTGCTGAACTTTTAAAACGCCAACATTGGCATTACTTAAACATGAAGCTTCACATCCTAATGATGACGAAAGCTTATCCGTCAATGCCGCCCAGTCACAGCTTTCCCCGGCACAGCGAATTGTCAGCTTCACCCAGTCACTGTCGACATTGTCCCCGTAAATGGCGAAACCCGCACTGTCCGGCCCACGGTCAGTCATGGCAATCAGCATGGGTTCAAATAAAGCGCCTAATTGCTTTTCATATTTATTATTTTTCAGGTAAAGACCTACAATCCCGCACATAATCAATGCCTCTCAGAGATTTAAATACATGTGAATATTCATTTTCACAACGTTAGAAAAATTCGGCGTATTGACGCACTTCCCATTCGGATACGTGCCGGGAGTAATCAATCCACTCCTTGCGTTTGATCTGGATGAATTCAGCGACAATATCCTGACCCATGGCTTCAACAAAAACAGCGTCTTTCTCGAGCTCATCTAAGGCTTCGCCCAGATTTTGCGGAAGCACGGAAATATTCTTCTCAGCGATCTCTTCCGGGCTGAGATCATATAAATTGATATTCATTGGCTCGCCGGGATCAAGCTGACGTTCAACACCATCAAGACCTGCTGCAATCAGCGCCGCATGAACTAAATACGGATTACAACCAGAATCGGGTAAGCGGAACTCAAGACGTCCGTATGGAATACGCAACAAAGCAGAGCGGTTATTATCGCCAAAACATTCGTACGCCGGTGCCCAGGTCGCACCGGAATCACTGCCGCCCACAACCAGGCGTTTGTATGAGTTCACGGTCGGTGCAGAAAATGCGCAAATCGCTTTCGCATGGGCGAGAATACCTGCGATAAAGTGATAGGCAGTCTGAGACAACCCCATCCCATTCTCATCGCTGTCATCATGGAAAATATTCTTCCCATCGCTGTCTGTCACAGACAGATGGAAATGCATGCCGTTTCCGGTTTTATCAGGCGATGGCTTCGGCATAAATGAGCACACAATGCCCATGTCATTCGCGATTTCACCTGCCGCCATGCGCACAAACGTGAAACGATCCGCTGACTCAAGTGCATCGCCATAGGTATAGTTGATTTCGAACTGGCCGTTCGCGTCTTCATGATCGATTTGATAAACGTCAAACCCTACCTCGGTCAACGATTCGGTTAAACGCTCCAGAAAGGTTCTCGAACGGGACAACCCCTTGTAGTCATAACAGGGCTTCGCCAAATTATCAGACGTATCGACCGGTAGCATGGCGCCATCGTCACCTTTCTTAAACAGGTAAAATTCCGGTTCCAGTCCGGTATTGAGTGTCCATCCCCGCTTGCCAAGCTTCGCCAGCTGTTGTTTTAATACCACCCGCGAACAGTATGGATGCGGCTCATTATTCACATAGCCGTCACACACCAGTCTGGCGTATCCGGGTTGCCAGGGTACAACACTTAACGTCGACACATCACCACGGGCCATAAAATCGGGCCCGTGTGGCTCCATTGCCAGACCACTGACCGCAAACCCCGCAAAACCCGCCCCTTTTTCAATCACATCGAAAATGTTTTTCGCCGGTACCGATTTCGTTTTTGCAACACCGTGAATATCGACGAATTGAGCAAGAACGTACTTAATATCATTTTCTTCGAGAAAACTGTTTACCTTTTCGGTATGCATCGTATAACTCCTTCTGAATCTTGTTGAGCTGACATCCTTTTCTCTTGACGCTTTCAACAGGCAAAGACATGTTAAGAAAGCAATTTTATATTTCCTTGTGGGAATTTTTATTTATTATCAGGAAAGCAAAAAACCTGCCAATAAGATTCTCATCAGGAAATAAATTTTCCTGTCAGTGCAAGTTATTGATCTGTTCGGGGTTAACAGATGAAAAAGGCATGCTATCATTACGCCAGTTATCCTGATTTGAGACTTGACATGAATAAAGACGCACCATCCAGGCACATACATGCACTAAATGAGGGCGAAATCAGCTCACAAAAACGCTCAACGCCAAGATTGAAACTGGAGGATTACATTGCGATGCAGGTTAAAAGAAAACGCATTGCACAAGATCTGAAAATCGCGGACGTTGCCAGAATAGCGAAACTCAGTCAGGGCATGGTGAGCAAAATAGAGAATGCTCAGGTCTCGACCAGCCTGGATACATTAAGCCGGCTTTGCGACGCAATTGGCTTATCGATATCTCAGCTCTTCGCCGACTACGACCGCCCCGAAGGCAGCGCACAATTGACCAAAGCTGGTCAGGGCATGGAAGTTGTCAGAAGAGGCACGGAGAAAGGCCACACTTACCAGCTCCTCAGTTACAGCCGGGGTAAAAAGCAATACTATGAACCATTTTTAATTACAATGGACGATGAAAGTGAAGTCTTTCCGACTTTCTCTCACAGTGGACAGGAATTTATCTACTTGCTCGAAGGCAATATTCTGTACAGGCATGGTAATCAGCTTTATCCGATGAAACCCGGCGATTCCCTTTCATTCGACTCATCCATCCCCCACGGGCCGGAAGAGTTGCAAAAAGTGCCGATTAAACTGCTTTCGTTCATTATTCATGATGATTTACCCACCGAGCTGTAAAGATCACGGGTTCGCCGGCGAACCCGGTGATAAACCAGATCAGGCGGCCATGACCTCACCACCACTAACCGGAGATTCAGCCCCTGATATCACTGATTCTCACGGGGATGATTGATGATTTGATCTTCCCAGTCCACCACATCAATCTCATACACGACTTTACCGCGCACACTTTCACCGGCGGCGTGCATGGCGGATTTGGATCCGGTGATCAGCGGGTGCCAGGCCGGTAACGGCTGCCCGGCGGCAAGTAAACGGTAGGCACAGGTGTCCGGCAGCCAGTGAAATTCCTCGATTTTATCGCGGGTCAGTTTCAGGCACTCTTCACCGGATTCAAACCGGTTCGGATAATCTTTACAGGCACAGGTTTTACTGTTCAGCAAACTACAGGCAACATTGGTGTAATAGACTTCGTCCGTCTCTTCATCCATCAGCTTATGCAGGCAACACTTGCCACAACCATCGCACAGAGATTCCCACTCCTGCTCACTCATTTGTGCCAGTGTTTTGGTTTGCCAGAAGGGTGCTGTCATGATGTTTTTACCTTGGTTGCTCGGCTGAAATCGGGGTACCGGGGAAGTTCCGGTTCCGCTTTATACCTGTCCGGCAAGCAGAATTCAAGCTACAAATCATTCGCTTCAACCCAAGACTTCAACGCTTCAAGAAAATCCAGAGCTGTCCGGCCAAACGGTGTCAACGCATAAGAAACCGCAATGGGCCGGTCATTGATCACGGTACGAATCACCAGATTCTGCGCTTCCATCTCTTTCAAACGCTGATCGATCATCTTTTTACTGGCTCCGTCAATCTTGCGGCACAAAGCATTAAAACGCATCGGTCCGTCCTGAAGGTGCCACATAATCGTCCCTTTCCACTTACTGCCCAGCAGCCGCATTCCCCGCTCAATCGAACAGGGTGAAGGACAACCTGAACCGGGATGTCGCTCAGTTTTCATTTGCATATGCTCCATAGAAACAAGGTTACTAAAAGTATACTGGTTGACTTTTGTTCCCTGAGAATACATAAATATCCCCGGACTTTGCAACCCAGACTTTGTAAGTCGGTGTAAAAGACCACATCGAACGAAAAGAAAACGCAAAAAAACAGAGAGAACACGATGACACATGCCATTATTGAAGATTTAACCCAACGCTACACTGCCAAAAAATACAACCCATCGAAAAAAGTTTCCCCCGAAGATCTGGCTGTTCTTCTTGAAGCACTGCGCCTGTCTGCTTCCTCGATCAATTCTCAGCCCTGGAAATTTATCGTGATTGAATCTGACGAAGCAAAACAAAGAATGCATGATTCTTTTGCTGAGAAATTCCAGTTTAATCAGCCTCATATAAAAGCCTGCTCCCACATTATCCTGTTTGCCAATAAAATTTGTTACACCAAACAAGATTATGATGTCGTCATTAATCAAAGTATCGCAGATAACCGGATGTCACCGGAAAACCGGGCGATGGCTGCCGGTGCTTATAGTTTTGTGGAAAGCAGTCAGGATGCGCAGGGAAATCATACGGAGTGGACCCGCGCCCAGACCTATATCGCACTGGGCAATGCGCTGCACACCCTCGCCCGTTTGAAAATTGATTCCACCACCATGGAAGGTATTGACAATAAATTACTGAAAGAGATTTTTGCCCAAGAGCTGGACGGATATGAGTGCCATGTTGCGCTGGCAATTGGTTATCACGATGACAAAGATGATTACAACTTCGGCCAGCCCAAATCACGTCTTGCGAAGGAACAGGTCATCCATGTGATTTAGTTCCGCAATCTGCTGACGGTTTTCCCCGGGCAGGAAAACCGTTTTTCCCCACCAACCTCAATTTCTGCTAAAATCTGCCGTTTTCATCTCATCAGCATCATTCACCAAGCGTGATTTAATGGAGCCCTTTATGGAATGCCGCACCGGCTGTGGTGCCTGCTGTATTGCACCGAGTATTTCATCATTTATTCCCGGCATGCCCGATGGAAAACCTGCTGGTGTACGCTGTATTCAGCTCAATGACAATAATCTGTGCAAGCTGTTCGGCAAACCAGAGCGGCCAAAGGTCTGCCTGAGTTTTCAGCCCTGCCCGGATGTGTGCGGTGCCACCAATCAAAAAGCGATGGAAAATTTAATCACGCTGGAGCAGTTAACCTGAAAAAACTGTTGACCTGAAAGACTGTTGACCTGAAAAACAATTAATCCGAAAAAACATCAGGCCAACAAAAACTACCGCACCGGCGCAGAAGCGTCCACCTCAGTAAGCGATAAATCATCCAGCCACTGCTGTGCTGCGGCCGGGCTGGTCAGGCGGATAAAGTGAAGATGAGCTTACTGCGGATCTGCGATCATCTTTTCATATTTCAGACGGTTTCTCCGGTAGGTTTTCAACGTCCAGAGGATGATGGAGTCTGTGCTGAAGAACGATTTGCGGAAGGTTTCCACATTACCGGTACCCGGCCATAATTCTTCTCCGGACAGGCTGCGCCTGAAAGCGCGCCTGACCGCCTGAAAAAGAGTTCTGGAGAAAGAATAATCCAGCCAAATCACCGTATCCGTCGTGGCCCATTTAATGGGAATGGTCCGGGTGTAATTGCCGTCCAGTACCCAGGACGTTGTTGCTTCCAGCGCCACCTGTAACTTAGCGAACAGCTCGTCATCGTCCGGTTCACCCCAATCAGGTTTCCAGTACAGGGCATCCATCTCCAGACAGGGAGAACCCAGTTTTGCCGCCAGTTGCTGACTAAACGTGGATTTACCACTCCCGCTGGTCCCGACAACATTGACCCGATTCATGCTGACCTCACCGATTCCCGGACTTGTTCAATAAAAAGTGACATATACCCTGCTTCGCAGTTAGGTTCAGAGTTTAAAACGCCCAACGACAGCCGTCAGCCCCTGAGAGGTATCACTGAGTTGCTGACTGACGTTTTGTGTTTCTGTTGCATGACTGTTCAGTTCCCGGACCATCTCCTGAATCGCCACCATATTCCGGCTCACTTCTGCCGCAACATGACTTTGTTCCTGTGCTGAAGTCGCCATCAGAATATTCAGGTCATTAATTTCACTGACTGAGTCTGTCACGATATTGAGCGAATCCATGACCTTATTGGTATTTTCGGCGGTATCTTCACAGCGGTGATGGGTTGATGCCATCTCAGTCACCACACTATCCGCCGTCGCTTTAAGCTTATCCAGCATTTCACTGATTTGCGAAGTACTTTGCTGGGTCCGGCCAGCCAGTGCCCGCACTTCATCGGCAACCACAGCAAAGCCCCGGCCCTGTTCTCCGGCACGGGCAGCTTCGATCGCTGCATTTAATGCCAGCAGGTTTGTCTGCTCTGCAATTTCACCAATCACTTCCAGCACCGACCCAATCTGCTGGGTATCCCGGTTCATGGTATGAATCGTTTCTGACATCGCTGTCACCTGCGTGACCAGCGCATTGACACTGGCCACCGCATTAGTCACGGTCTGTTTGGATTCTTCCGCATACTGGTTGGTTTTTTCCGTCAGTGCCGCCGTATCACCAGCACTCTGCTCAACAGAGCCGGCAGAAGCACTCAGCTCTTCAATTGCGGTAATGGCCTGCTCAGTCTCAATGGTATGTTGTTCCAGCGTCTGAACATTGGATTCCGCCTGCCGGGTGAGCTGATGGACAGCGACATCGATCGCTTTCGAAGAATCAGACACTTCACCAAACATCGACTGCAGCTTTTCAATAAACAGATTGATAGAATGAGAAATCCGGCCAATTTCATCTTTGTTTTCAACGGCCAGCCGCTGAGATAAATCTCCGCTGCCCTGAGAGAGATTATGGACCAGAGACCCGAGACGCAGTAACGGCCGGAAAGCAACATGAAGGAAAAGAATACTCAGCCCAATCACCAGCACAGCACAAATCAGCAATCCCAGTGTAATCTTGTTGTTCAGCACATTGGTGTTTTGCTGAATCTTATCCTGATCGATATATCCGGTCAGCTGCCATGTTTGCCCGGCAAAGCTGACTTCCCCTTGAACCGGCTGTAAATGATGCCCTGATTTATCTGAGAAGATCTCGGTATTGCCAACCTTCAGCTCCGTATAGCTGCCTTCGATTGTATAGGTTTGAATGATATCCGCCAGATAGCTTAAATCGAGTACAAAAAAGTCAACACTATCATCAATATGGCGGACAGAAAACGTCAGCGTGTGTTTTCCGCTCTTTTCAGTCACCGGACTGATGACCAACCCTTGCGGATGATTTTCAGCCTGCTGAATATAAGGCGCTGCATCGGCTTCATCCATAGCGCCATCACCATTAAAAGCATATCCGTTCAATACTTTAACGACTTCAGAAAAACCCGATTTTTCCTGAGCATCGGCAATATCCATCATGCTGAAATTCAGGTTATTGACCAGCGCGACTTTCCCGTTCAGATCCGTGGTCAGCTTTTTTTGCAATAGCTGGACGTTATGTCTGATAGATTGAGAATCAGCCTGAGAGATATACTGGCTGATAAAATAGTTCACACTAAAATATGAAACAAGAATGGTCGTAAAGATGGCTGCGATAATTAACACGACCACCTTTTTCTTAAAGGACAGATTGAACATACACTTTTATATCCCTGAAAGTGAATAATATGTTGCGCTTTAACAACATCCAAAATAAGAACAGAAGGCCAGAATCAGAATAATCCTGCCTTCAGAGAAAATACCACCCGAAACACCCACTGTGATTGACCAGCGATTAAACTATCATGCAGATTAAACGATGATTCAGGGGAAACCCGGCATTTTTTTCGCAGAAAGACCATCGAGATGCCAACCGGCCTGCTCAGCACAGAAGATTTGCGCATCGACCGGCTTTGAAGGTTCTTCGTTTAGACTGCCCGCTGGCACAATCAAACTTTTTCCACTGGAAGAAACATAGGGCAAGGCTGAGCCGCATTCCGTACAAAAAGCCTTAGAAAAATTGCGTTCGGGATGAGAAAAACATTTGATAAACCCGGTACCACTTTCCCAGACAATATTATCCACAGAGGTAAACAGGTTGGAAGCATGGGCCGAGCCTGTCATTTGCCTGCACTGTTGGCAATGACAAAAGAAGAAGTGATTAAATTGATCCTTGACTGAAAAGCTGACTTTTCCGCAGCAACATCCACCGGTCAGTGTTTTTGTCATAAGACCTCCGTGTCTTAAATAATACGAAGAATGATAACCGGATCATATTTTTAGAGCAATACCTCTATAGATTCGCAGCATTGACGATTGCATCTGCCTGTGTGATATCACCCATCACAATTTCGATATTTTTCATCAACAATATGCTCCGGCTTTATCTCCAGACAACCAGAATCACGCCTCTTCAGCTTTTCTGGAGATATAATTATGTGTATTCATGCATTGATTTTATATTATTGTGAGGAATCCTTCTGATTTTGCAACCCGTCCCCCTGATACTTATGAAAAAATGCTTACTGGCAATACTGATATTTATCTTCTGTCCGGTTGCAGTGATTGCAGCACAATTATGTCATCAAACTTATGGGATCGAATCTTTTGACAATGCGCAGCAAGGTGTCACGCTCCGTAGTGAAAACCGCCAGACTTACGCCACCTTCAGCTTTCAGAATAAACAGGATCAACTGCTGCAATTCAGGTTTCCGGTTTGCGTTGCCCCGCGGCTGATTGTGACGACCCGCCGATCCGCGAATCTGAATCGTTCTGCCCTCCATTCTGCCATTCCGGAAATCACGGCAATTGAATCCCTGCTTGTCACGCCGGAGATACACATCTGGCTGATTCGCTTCCGCGGCACCGTCGCCCGCCAGCAGCGGCTGGCTGTCAAGATGCAGCACCTGAACCACGAGCCTGGCGTGATTGCCGTTCAGCCGGATATACTCATTGAAGCCCACCCCACGTTCGGACAAACTCAGGGAGATCAAAACCGCAGAATTGAACAGATCTTCCCGTCATTGCCGGCAATCTGGCAACAAACGACAGGCAAAGGCATCAGAATCGCCGTGATTGACGATGGTTTTGAGTTACAACACAGGGACTTAGCGGGCGTTCACACAAAGCGCATAACACCGGAGAACCGGTTATCTGCACCAGAGACAAATTTCTACGGAACCTTCCACGGAACCAGAGTCGCCGGGCTCATTTTCGCCCGGCATAATCAGCTGGATATCCATGGGATTGCCCCGGACAGTACTTTCATTCCGATCCCAATCCGCGGCAGCTATACCTCATCATTGATTCGTCTGTTCAGTCAGGCTGAGCAACAACAAGCAGATATTATCAATGTCAGCTGGTATCTGCCCTGGCTGATGGCACCGCTGAAAGACACCATTCACTTTATCGCTCACCACGGCAGGCAAGGGAAAGGCACAGCAATTGTCGTGGCATCCGGTAACCATGCGTATCCGGACACGGCGCCTTATTCACTGGCAGGCATGCGTGATGTGCTCACGGTAGCTGCTGTCGATATTATCCGGCACAAACCAACCCGAGCTCAGGGCCGTTATATTGATCTCGCCGCACCAGCCGGAATGATGAGCTTAATCAGCGGAAATCCAAATCACCGCACCAGCCACAGGTTTTCCGGGTCATCAGCTGCAACCCCGGTCATTAGCGGTATCAGTGCATTAATATTGTCCCGCTGCCCACAACTGACCAGAAAACAGCTGTTTGATCTGCTGCTTCACAGTACAGACACACCTGCTCCCCGGTTACAACCATTTTTGGGAGCGGGAATGATTCATGCCAGTAAAGTGTGGCAGCAGTTACAGCAAATCCACTGCCCGTCAGCGAAAACCCCGGATTCACCAGCTCAGGAGCAACCGATAAGCGATGATCGATAAAAACACAGCCGAAAAAAACAGGAGCCCGGCCGAGAGTCAGCAAGCTTCAGAATCCCAAGCACCTGAAGGCCCCGATCGGGCGCCTGACTTTGGTTGCCAGGCCACTGAATCATTTGGCCGGATACTGGGTGAGCTGAATCTGACCCTGATGCTCACCTCCTATCAGGCCAACCGGCTGATTCTGGTCCGCTCCTCCGGCGACGACTTGCATCTCAGCGTGAAAGCCTTTCCCCGGCCAATGGGGCTCGCCGTGAGTCAAGACCGGATGGTGATGGGCATTCACTCTCAGATCATTGATTTCCGCCGCTTTGATGGCGTCAGTAAAGCGCTGGAACCACAAGGTCTGGTCAAGCACTGCTTTACACCCCGCAGTTCACATTTCACCGGCATGGTGAATGTTCATGATATCGCCTGGGGCAATGACGGCTTGTGGGCGGTCAATTCAAACTTTTCCTGCCTGATGCAGTTTCAGGGCAGCGCGAGTTTCGTTCCCCGCTGGAAACCGGCATTTATTTCAGAGCTGGTACCGGAAGACCGCTGCCACCTGAACGGCATGGCGATGAAGGATGGTCAGCCCGGCTATGTCACCTGTTTTAATGACAGTGATGAAACAAAACAATGGCGGTTTCATGTCAAAAACCGGGGGCTGCTGATCGACGTTCAGCAAAACAAAATTCTGGCCGATGATCTGTATATGCCGCACAGCCCGCGATTTTATCGCGGTCAGCTTTATTTCTGCAATTCCGCCCGCGGCCAATTGTGCCGTTATGACTTTGAAACCCAGACCGTCAAAACCGAACTGGAACTGCCCGGATTTACCCGCGGCATGGCATTTTATGGCGATCTGCTGTTTATCGGCCTGAGCGAGCCGAGAACATCAAAGAATAACAATCCGCCGCCAGTTGCGGAAAAAGAGGTGGAATGTGGCGTTTGCATTGTTGATATCCGGCAGATGGAAATTCTCGGCAGTCTGACTTTTACCGGCGATATGACCCAGATTTATGATGTGGCGCTGGCAGCGCTGCCTTTTGCCGAAGTCCTGCAACCGGATGAGTCACTGGTGTCACAGATTTTTGAGTTTCCGCCATTAAAAGCTCAGGGGTGATGAATGCATCATCAGTCGCACCCATGATTCTGAATCATGTTATGAATTCATGGTGCGACACAGATCGGTGAACAGATGAACGCCGGTCACCGGCGCCGTCGTATTCCCAGCAATCCAAGCACAAAGATCATAAGACCACTGACACTGCCACTGCTGCCGGACGATGAAGTCGCGGAATCAGACGGCGTCGCGGAACCAACGGATGTTTTGATCACATTCACGGTCACCACTGCAGCGGCTGTGCCGCCGTTATTATCCGTCACACTATAGTGAACCGTATCAGTGCCATAGAAATCGGTCGCAGGTGTGTACAGCAGTCTATTTTCTGTCACCGCAACCAGCCCCAAATCCGCACTGGCACTGGCGATGGAGAGCGTATCACTATCTGCATCCGTGTCATTACTGAGCACATCAATGGTCACTGAACCATTCATTTCAACGCTGACGGTGTCATCTGCTACTTCCGGCATCCGGTTTTCTGAGCGGGTGGCCACACCGCCGGGATCTTCAATCGCACTGTTTGCTTCACCGTCATGATCATTCGGACCGCCATCTTCAATTGTCAGCTGAACGCACCAGTGCCCTTCGGTCAGCCCTTCGCTCCAGACACTGTCCCCCGGAGGCGGGCAATACCCTTCTTCTCCGGCAGCTGAGTAAACATGATTATGACCATCTTCAATATAATCCGTCCAGCCGTGTGCTGCTGAATATTTCCGGTAAACAGCATCAGACGGTACCGGCTGACGCTGAGGCAATACAATCTGGAAAGACTGACCGGATTTGGGCAAACCATAAGCAATAAAGTCGAAGATACCGCCGACATTCTGTGCCTGTGGATCATCGGCCAGCTCATTGGTCATTAAACGGGTTCCGCCGGTTTCGTTCTCCGCCAGCGTCACACCTTTGCGCAGACAAACGCCGTCCTCCCCTTCAATCAGATAATGTTCAGAGACCAATGCATGTTCCTGAATCACGTTACACTCACTAATGGCGTCCAGATAATCAGGAATTCCGTCATTATCACTGTCTTTGTAACCCTCTTCACTGTCCGGAATCTGATCACCATCGCTGTCATCAGTCCCCAGTGCCGCCAGTTCAGCGACCACTTCAATATAGATATCCGATGACGTAGTCACCGTGCCGTCACTCACTTCAAGCACCAGATGATAAATACCAGGGCTTAGAGCCGCCGGTGAGAAAGAGAAAACATCGTCACTGTCACTGAGATTGACAATATGACTGTCATGATTGATCCATTCATACGTATGCGAATCCCCGGCGTTGGCATCTGTGACAGTTGCTGTCACCGTCACCGTATCTGTGCTGCTTTCAACCACTGTGCGCGATTCGCCATTCTGAGTGACAGCAATACGGACCTCTGGTGCCACATTGGTCTCATGAATACTCAGTGTATAACTGGATTTACTGCCCAGATTCAGACTGCTGTCAAGGGTGATGATCAGGGTTTCAGTCCCTTCAGGTTCCTCATCCGCCACAATATTGAATGCAATATGACCCTCAGTACCACTGCTGATAATGACATGACCATTCACCAGATCATGATCAGAGCTGTCAGCAGAACCACTGACAGTGTACGGAATGACAAGCGGATAGAAAGGCGCCTCACCGTTCAGGTAAACACCCACGCTGTGTGCTGTCCCTTCTGTGGAATCTTCATCCTTACCAATCGTCACCAGGGGATGCACAATCACCCGCTGGCTGGCCTTCCCTTGATGACCATTATCTTCCGCCTGCCAGTAAACTGTATGCAAACCCGGTTTGAAGAAGGTGGTCGTCAGATCGGTCAGTGTGACCGGCAGTGTCTCTCCATTGATGCTTTTAGCGGTAGCAACACCCGGATTAATCCGGGTAAACAGTCCGGTCGCATTCACTTCAACATCCGCGGGCGGTGTGACTATCGGTGCCAGCGCATCACTACTGACAATCACAACAGTCACAGAAGCACTGTCTGTCCCGCCGTTGCCGTCACTGATGCCATACTTCAGGGTGAATGTGCCGGTCGTCTCCGTGGTCAATACGACGGTATTGCCCTGAATGACTGCACGACCACTGCCCGGGGTCACCCAGACAATCTGCAATGCGTCATCATCGGCATCGGTATCATTAGCCAGTACATCCAGCGTGTAAGTCCCGGCAGCATTCGCTGTAAACGTCAGGCTGGTATCATCGTTCGCCACCGGCACATCATTCACCGGGTTCACCGTGACATTCACGGTCCGGTCTGAGGTGTAGCCGTTGCCATCACCTAACGTCAGCACAAAATGATCACTGCCACTGTAATCCGCTGCGGGTGTATAGGTGATAGTCGTACCACTGACACCAAGACTGCCATGCTGTGGTGCTGTTTTCACAAATGCAGTCACGGTATCCCCATCCGCATCGGTATAGCTGAAACTGACAGTGCCACTGCTGTCTTCATCGGTGATTAATGCTGAGCTTAACGTGATGACTGGCGCATTGTTAACTGGTGCCGTTGTGCCGCCGGAATTACTGCCGGAATTACTGCCGGAGCTGCTACCAGAATTATTTCCGGAGTTATGACTGGCTGCATTCACAGTCACAGTGATCGTTTTATCTGAGCTGTAGCCGTTGCCGTCACTGAAAGTCAGCTCAAAACTGTCACTGCCGCTATAACCGGTCGCCGGTGTGTAAGTTATTGTCGTCCCGCTGATACTGATACTGCCGTGAGACGGTGCGGTTTTCTGCACCGCGGTGACGGTGTCACCATCGGCATCTGTATAACTGAAGGTCAGGGTCTGACTGCTGTTTTCATCGGTCACCAGCGCTGAACTCATCGTAATCACCGGATCGGTATTGTTGGTGACAAACGTAATCCCGGTGTCGCTTCCAGTATCTGCCACCGTATCAACCGTCAGATTGTTTCCGGCACTGTCAGACAGTGTCATCTGCACTTCATAGCCATTGCCGGTATTGGCATCGGTGTCGATTTGCAGCGTGGTGCCGGCATTAAAGCTGACATCACTGGTGCTTAATCCGGTGATGCCGGTTAACAGAATCCGGTCATCCGCGCTCAGATCTGCGATCGTATCCCCATTCAGATCGGTCACACTGCCGGTGAAGGTATCCCCGCCGGCACCACCGGTCACCGTGTCGGTTCCGGCACCCGGGCTGAGGGTATCATCCCCGTCCCCGCCATCGATGGTATCCCCGCCCGCACTGCCGGTCACACTCTGGCTGCCCGTTGAGCCAGTCACCACAAAACCGTCACTGCCGGTATCGCCTGCGATCAGCGTTTTACCTGCAGCAAGTGCGGCGGACAGTGTGATGGTGTCTGCACTGGCCTGAGCCAAAGTCGCCAGTGTTTCAAGTGCAGACAGGTTACTGCCGCTCAGCGTACCGTCGCCGGAGAAAGTCACGGTTTCACTGCCCGGTGCGGTCATCGTACCGCTGAAGCCATTCAGCTGCGCTGGCGTCATGGACACGCCCGCCCCGGAAGCAAGCGTCAGATTCTCTGCACTGTTGATCGTTGCCCCGGAGATATCACCGCTATTGTCCATCGTGATGGTATCAGCAACCGTGCTGTCACCGGTCAGGGTGCCGGTATAAGTCAGCGTACCGACATCAAAGGTAACCGCATCCGTCACGGCGGTTGCAGTCACTGAAGTTGCTGCACTGCCCAGCGTGATGGTCCGGCTGTCTGACGAGGAATCACCAACGATGTAACTTTCAATATTGTTCAGTGTGGTGAAGCTTCCGTCACCGGTCACATTCACGGTTTCATTCCCCGCTGCCGTCACCGTGCCATTAAAGACGGCCTGTTGACTGGCACTCATGGTGATACTTGCGCCATTCGCCAGCATCAGATTTTCAATCCCGCTCAGAGTTGCACCCGATAAATCGCCACCATCATCCACGGAAACACTATCATTGACCGTCCCTTCGCCGGTCAACGAACCGGTATAGGTCAGTGAACCCAGCTCAAACGTCACCGCATCAGATCCGGAAGTTGCCGAAACACTGGTTGTGGCATCGCCGAGGGTAATCGTGCGGGTATCGGTGGAATCATCGCCGACGAAATAGCTTTCAACCCCGGGGAGCGTGGTGAAATCGCCGTCACCGGTCACTGTAATCTGCTCTGCACCGGCGGCTGTAATCGTGCCGCTGAACTGTGCCAGCTGAGCCGCTGACATAGTCACAGATGCACCGGAAGCCAGTGTCAGGTTTTCAAAGTGGCTAATCGTTGCACTGGCGATATTTGCGCCATCAGCCAGTACCAGGGTATCGGTACCGTCCCCCCCGTTGAACGTGCCGGAATAGGCCGCCGCCCCGAGAGTCAGGGTATCATTGCCCGAAGAACCGGTAACATTCTGTGACAGCGACGCGCCGGAAGTACCCAGCGTGATCGTGTTCGCGCTGCCCAGGGTGTAGTTTTCAACCTCACCGTCACCGGTAAAGCCATCGGTGGCATCGGCAATCGTCACGGCATTCGTCCCGTTCGCCGTGATATTGAAGCTGTCATGCTGCGCTTCGGTCATCGTTACGGACGCGCCGCTGGCAATCGTCAGGTCAGACATATGATTCAGGGTCGCCCCGGTGATATCCGCACCGTTATCCAGTGCCAGCATATCACTGACCGTCGCTTCGCCGGTCAGGGTGCCGGTATACGTCAGCGCACCGATACTGAAAGTCACGGCATCTGTGGCTGATGTGGCGGACACATCCGTTGCAGCACCGCCAAGGGTGATGGTGCGGGTATTGGTGGTGTCATCACCGACGACATAGGTTTCAATCCCGTCCAGCGTGGTGAAATCATCATCACCGCTCACAGTCATTTGTTGTGTGCCCGTGGCACTTGTGCTGCTGAATATGCCCAGCTGACTCGCCAGCATCTCCACACTGGCACCGTCAGGCAGTGTCAGCACAGAAAAGTTACTGAGGGTCGCGCCGGTCACATCTGCGCCGTTGGCAAGCACCAGCGTATTGGTTCCGCTGCCGCCATCGAGCGTGCCGGTATAACTACCGCTGCTAAGGTTCACGGTATCATCACCGCTGCTGCCGGTGATATTTTGCCCGACCGCGCCCAGCGTCACGGCGTTCGCAGCGCCCAGCACATAAGTCTCAATCGTCGCATTAGCGGAAAAGCCATCGGTTGCGGCGGAGATGGTGATCTGCCCGGTGCCAGCACCATTAATGAAGGAGAATGCATCATGCTGCGCTTCGGTCATGGTGACAGAAGCCCCGGAGTCCAGCGTCAGGGTTTCAAATCCGGACACCGTCGCGCCGGAAAGATTGCTGCCGGTGCCCATCTCCAGCACATCGGTGCCGGTGCCGCCATTCAGGGTGCCGGTGACGGTCAGCCCATCAATATCAACGGTATCCGCCGCTGAATCCGCACCGGTGACATTTTGCGCGGCAGTGCCAAGGGTAAAGGTTCCACTATAACTGGCACCCAGCTGATAGGTTTCAATAGTCGCATCGCCGGTCACATCATCGCTGCCGGAAGTCAACGCGATGGTTTGCGTCGCATTATCGGTAAAGCTTGTGAAGCCGTTGTGCTGTGCAGATGTCATTGTCACCGTAGTACTGGCTGGGACATTCAGCGTATCAAAATTACTCAGTGTCCAGCCACTGATATCCGCACCGTCAATTGTCACCAGCGTATCCGTCCCGGACACACCATTCGCCGTACCGCTGGTATGGCTGGTGCTGCCAATGGTCAGGGTTTCGTCACCGCTGCTGAACATAATGCCAGGAGAAAGCCCGGTGCCGGTGGTGGTATTAAATCCGTCAGCGGCGGTCGTCGCTGCGGTGACATCCGTGACACTCACCGTCGAGGTCCGGGTTGTGCTGTCGTCTGTCCCGTCATTGATCACCACCGTCACCGAACGCGCTGTGCTGTCCGGCGTGGAAGAGGTGTTGTTATAGGTGATGGTACGCAAAAAGGTTTGTACCTCGGCGGCACTGGCCGTGGCGCTGGTGATGGAAATCGTATCCTGCAAAGTAATCTCTGACGAACCGGAAATGCCGCTCAGCGCATCCTGAGCCGCTGCCGTCACATTCAGCCCTTCATCAGCGCCATCCTGATCGTTGGTCAGAGATACGGTAATGGTGGTGATGGTATCGCCGTCAGCATCGGTGACTGTCGCCGCAGGCGCAATCGTCACAGCCCCTCCGCCTTCAGAGAACGAAGCGGTATTATCCGTTCCGCCCGTGGCGCCGTTTAAATCGACTTCCGGGGCGTTGTTCGGCGTAGTGGTGGTGATATCAAGCCTGGTGGGTGAAGTCTGCACAATCGGGGGGCTTTCATCGTCCTGTGCCACGACATAAATATCATAGGCGGTGCCGGACGATAAGCCCGTCAGAGAAATGGTGCCGGAGAAACTGCCACTACTGAGTGTCACGCTGTTATCGGCGTCGGCACCACTGCCGGCGGCGTTCTGACCGGCAATCACCTGCGCGGAAGACGGTGTGCTATCCCCGTCAGCGACTGCCACCGCATAAACCGTACCTGCCTCATCAATATCGACGCTAATCTCCACAGATGTATCACCAACACTGTTTTGTGAGGGGGTGCTGTTTTCGAAAACGGGTGGGGTTGTGTCGGATGAGGCATCAACACAAGAGCCACCAACCCATTGACACGCGGTTACACTGTTACAGGTATTTGAGGCGGTATATGACCCGCAGCTACCCACAGCAAGCTCAACGCCATCCAGCGGACGGTTCACATTCATTTTACCCGGCATGGTGGCAGAGCTGCCCTGCCAGTCGTGGATGTCACCATGAATGCTGTTCTGACTCCGGCTTTTGGTCAACAGGCGTTGACTGTGCTGTATTTTCCGCAAGATATCCTTGCTTTTTGACTCCGCTGTCGTCACAGGCGCAGAAGCAGAAGCAATCGTCGCAGGTTGACCGTCCTGAGCCAGTGAGAAATCAGCAAAGCCGTCAGCAGGTGTTTCCGCTTGCTCTGACTGAATCGCGTAATAAGACGTCCCCTGCCTGACGGTACTTGCTCTGCGGCTTCGCGAGCCACTGTGACTGATAAACGCCCCGGCAGGCGCAGCCGCACCCAGTGCCGCAACTGTGGGAAGAACGATCGATTGAACAATTTTTTTTGTACCGGACAAAGAAGTAGTGATGTGGTGACTGCGTTCTTTTCCGGAACCCGCTGTTTTGCCCGGCATAGCACTGTCAGACATAGCACTGCCGGACACATGTTTTTCAGACACACAGGATTCAGATCGGGGCTTCATGATAATACACAACTCCACTGACATTCATCTTATGCATATGAGATTAGGCACGCATGCTAAATTTAGCTTACATTTGTATCCAAATATCAGTCATAAATATGAGTCAGATAACACTATCCCTGAGTTGTGCACATAATATACATCAAAATGTATTTCACCCTTGACTTGTCTCAGTCCAACATTGGTGAAACAAACCATCAGATCTGTTTCACCATAAGAAAGTAACCTGGTTCATTAATTCCGTGGTGGATAAATCCCATCCAGACAGATGCAGAAATTAATCGCCGTATAGGGCTGCCGGATCAATATTGCATCGGGTGATGCCGGGCCGGTAACGCCTAACATTTCACCTGCCATCTCTGTCTGACCACCTCCGGGAGGCGTGTCATAATAAGCAGCCACAGGCCCTCTGGTTGACACCAGATAAGTGGTTTCATTCGCATCTTCGCTGGTTGCTGCAACCGTGGCTTTCCCGGCATATATCGTATGATTATGAGCAGGCAGATTCCCCTGATCCAGCGTCACACTGGGTAAGCCGCCATAGTCTCCCGGATCCCGGGGCGTCAGCCCTATTCCGGTACCAGCATGAACCGGGGAGCGGCCTTTCAGGTTAGGAACAGCAAAATTTGTTCTTCCGTTTCCGCCATAAATTGTCCCGATTAAAGCATAAAGGGCGGTATTTTGCCCAATGTCCAGCAGCTGACCGGAACAATATGCCCAGTGCAACGGAGAGAACGTATAAGGAAAAAGTTTGATTTGACCATAAAATGAGTTCATAGCAATATCTCCTGATTATGAACGGGCCGGATAAATCCCATCAATCGCGATCATAAAATTCGTTGCCAGGAACGGTGCCATCAACGAAACCGCTATATTGCTTCCGGCCGTCCCTACCGTTTCCGCATACATTTCTTTGACCATAGAAGTCTGACTGGCATATTGCTTTCCCTGCCCGATATACGTATTTTCCGAAGTATTGGCATCCGGGGATGCTCTTGAAACATTCAGCGTATGGTTATGCGGCGGCATATGATGATTTTGCAGCGTCATCGCTTCCTTGCCTGCCATCATTCCCTGATGCCAGGGAATGGATGTCCCGGGACTGGTTTCGGGAGAAACCATCACCCGTCCGCGTAAATCAGGCAGGGCAAACGATGTTCTGCCATCACCGCCATACATAGAGCCAAGTAATGAAGCAAGTGCCTGGTTTTGATTGATACCGAGCAACTGACCATCACAGAAGGCGTAATGTCGTATGACGAAGTTTCCGGCAAATGTAATAATTTCACCTAAATAAGGACTGGACATAATCTTCTCCTTTACGAACGGGACGGATACTCCCCATCGATAGCAATGATGAACTGCACCACAGCCGTTGGCTGAACGACACTGAATGAAGTACCAGACCCGGCAGCACCGACGGATTGACTGATCAGACTGACTGTATTGTGCACTGCACTCTGTGCAGATGAATAAAAGTCACTGGTGGGCGGATTTGGCTGAGCAAACTGATTGCTCTCTGTAGGACGTACCGGAAATTTATCCGTGGCCATTTCTGTTGTGGCATAAACCGGATGCGTATGCGCCGGCATCTGCGTCAGACCCATTGTATTGCTCTCGATACCTCCCGCTTGCCCCTGCCGGTAAATATCCGGCAGTCCCGGCATCACAGGGGTTCGCCCACGTAAATCCGGTATACCAAAAGTGCTTCGCCCATCACCATTAAACTGAATGCCGAGCAGCGAATACAAAGCGACATTATCCGTTATCTGCAGTAATTGTCCGGCGCATTTCACCCACTTCACCGGCGCGAAATTAAATCCGACCTGCCTGATTTCACCTAGAAATTGATCTGACATGTTTTCCTCCATCACTCATTGTGAGGTTTTCACCCATATAGGTTCAATTGCACTTTTTTATGCATCCGCCTTGCGGGAGATACAGATCTGATATTTATCGATTGCATGGGCCGACATGTAATATGTCTCAGCACCGAACTTGTCATGCTTCAATAAATAATGATTATCAGGACAGTGTTCATCTTCATCACCGGACAATTCAACATTGAATGCATCAAACGCTTCACCATGAACATGTCCTCTGGATACATTTGTAATCTTTAATTCCGTCAGCTTCTCCCCTGTTTCCGGGTCAAAAACTTCAACCGACTCCCCTACCATTGCTTCTAACACTTCATAAACAAACTTCGTCATCTGAGATCTCCTTTTATGCTATCTCTGCTCATCTGTTTGTCCCTGTCAGGGCTTATATTCCTGAAAAAGCGCGCATCCCCTGCGGATACCAGCGCATCTCTTCATAAGGCGGACGAGCGGCCTCCACGACAAATCCAAGACTGAGATACAGCTGTTTAGCCCCCCAGTTGCCCTGTAAAACATTCAGGCTCACCGGCAATCCGGATTGCGCTGCTGCCATCTGGAAAGACTGAATAATGGCTTTGCCAAACCCATGACCACGCGCCTGTGGCAGAAATGCGATATCCAGCAGGTGCGCTTCGTTATGGCCAAAATCTATCGCTGCCCGGCCAATCGGCTCATGGTGTTTTTCAATAATGAAATACATCGCATCCGGAAACTGACTGCCGTAGCCTTCGGTCTGAGCACGAAACTGCATCTCAACGATTGATTCAATAAATTCTTTTTCGCCATCGATCAGCTGCAAATCCTGCCGGGCGGCATGATGTAATTTTTCAAGAAAAGGTTTATCCGTCTCCCGTGACGGGCGGATATGCAGCCCTTCTGGTATGTTTAATCTTTGCATATAAATATCCAACCGGTTTAATTCATCTGATTGAGTATTAAGTCAGGTTGATTATCTTGCACGATTCATGAATGCATCTTGTGAATGTGGCAACATAAAATACGTCTTACTGTGTCTGAACAAAGCTGCGCTTGCGGAACGGCTTGGCAACAGAGCAATTCAGCTTCAATTCTGAACAGATTTTTGAGATAAAACGCGGCTGAAATGATGGAACGGCAGGTGTTTTTTACGGAATGCGTTCAACACCAATGTGGAGTAAACACGCCCGGAGTATCTGTTCAGGGGCGTGTGACGGGATATCAGTTACATGTCGGAAGTTCTGGCTACATTTCTGTATTTCTCGAGGATTTCATCACCGGTCAAACCATCGATCACGGCCAGGTGCTCAGCGAAAAGCTGCGCTCTGTGAGCATCGTCAACCGCAGTCATAATCTGTTTTAACCCCGCTGTTCCACCCATAGAAAAATACATCACGGCGCGACTGAACTCCTCCTTTTGGTTCTCTGGCAGTGCTTTGGCTATTTTTCGGGACGATGTTTTCATTGTTGATTCATTGCTGGCATCAAACGTTACCGGCTCAAAACAACCAGCAAGCATGTAACAACCCAGCAAAACAACCAGAAACTTCTTCATGAGACTTCCTTTTTCTGTTGATCCTCATGCCAGCAAAAAGTTATTGATGCTGATGAGTATGAGCGTTCAGACCATTCTAAGTAATTTTCTGATCTGGATATATCTGGTTCCGCAAACCGCTCAAGCCATCCATGGGCGCTTTAACAAGGGCATCCATGCCCTTGTATGTTTGCTCCACCAGACACATCCAGATGATCTGTTTATTTCTCAGATTGGTATCAGACCTTCTCTGAATCTGATTAAATCATTTAAAACGCCGTACAAAATATTGCAACTCTGACTCAGTTTCAACCCCCGGACAGGATTTATTCATTTTTGGGGTCGTTCAGATATCGTCATCTCTTTGCCTTCCTGCTTTCTTTTTCTTGTTTACCTTGAACGGTCTCTTTTGGCACTACGCTGAATTCTGCATTCTGAAATATCAATTTAATGAATCCTGTTAAAAATAATCAGGTTAGATTATTAATCCTGACAATAACAACCGCGCAGAACAAATCAAATATAATTAAATAAAACAGACATCTTGAACTCATCCTGAATTTAAATTAATTTACCGGATTAAGAATTAAAAAATAATACTTTATCAATGTATTATGATAATCCGACTGCATATTAAATGTTCATACTATAGATAATAAAAATCGCTCTTGTCAGAATAAAAACAAACATAATTAAACACATTTTTATGCCAGGTATCTGTATGAATTTAATAAATTTAATCCGTTGAGCAACATAAGCAATCAAAAACTGAATGATGAAAAACCATACAGCAAGAGCCAGAGGTTTATTCGCCTCTGTTGTATACGCAAACCAATGTTGTATATATAAACAAACTGACCCTGTTCATATCTGTAATTAATGATAGTTATATAACAAATAGCAGATAAATTTCAGAACCAACATTAAAAAATAAAAATAAACACATCCAAAAATAAAATCAGATATATCAGAACAGATAAGGATATAATATGTCGAAAGAGAGTAAATCCCGAATCAGTGCAGCCCAAAAGGAAGTATATCTGGCTATTCAACATTCAGGAATCAATCGCAATTATCATTTATGCGAAACTCAGGAAATCAAAGGAAAATTAGATATCAACCTGCTGCGGCTTGCTCTGCACATGGTATTCACTGAAACTGAAGCACTCAGAGTCAGCTTCAGACAAGCACCAGACTCAGATTTTCCGGAACAATGTATTCAAAATGAACCACCGGGCAGAGAGCGGTTTAAATTGATTGATTTATCCGGCCAGCCGGAGGCAAAACGCACCTGTCAGAACATCATACAAGACCTCACCGGACAGGACCTGAATCCGGAAACAGGGCCACTGGTCCGGTTTCTTCTTATCTGTATCGCACCGGAACACTACATCTTTGTTGAACTGGTCAGCCATTTAGTGATTGACCGCTCTGCAAATGGCATGATCTTGCAACGAATGACCACTATCTATAATGCCTTATACAACGGTCAGCCGGTCAGACTGGCAAATTACCCCACACTGGAAACGGTTGCCGAGGCTGAAACCGCGTATCTCAACAGCCCAACCCTGACAAAAGACCGTCGGTACTGGCATGACTACTGTGCGAATCTGCCTGATCCGGTTCAGCTGGTCCCCGGTGAAGCCCCTCTGTCAGAGCTGATCAGATTGCGGCGGGTCATCAGCGGTGATTTGGTGGACCGGCTCAGAGCTATCGCAGCCGCGCATCAACTCAACATATCCGGACTGTTGATTGCTGTTTGTGCCGCTTATATTCACCGGATGACCGGGGAGTCAGAGCTGGTTTTCGGCATACCGGTTGAGGCCCGGCAACTGAAAGGGCTGCGTGATGTCCCTGCTATGGTCGCCAATATCCTGCCGCTGCATATGACACTCGATCAGAAAAGTACGGTACTTTCCATCGCATCCGGTGTACAGCGTCAGCTCAGCCGTCACCTGCTGCACCAGACTTACCGGTATGAACAAATCGTACAGGATCTGCAGGAAGAGCGTGGCAACAAACCTTTATTTCAAATTCTGCTGAATATTGTCAGTGGCGGGCAAACTCTCAGCTTTAGCGAAACCCAGACCCTGATCAGGAATCAGGCAAGCGGTCCGGCCAATCATCTGGGCATCGACATTTTTGACCGCAACAGTGACGGCAGTCTGGAATTCGGCTTCAACGCCAATGCGGCACTATTTACTGAAAAATCTCTGACACTGCATTTCCAGCGTTTTCTGACTTTTCTAACCCGCTTTGCCGGACAACCAGCGCAACCGGTTCCTGCACTTGATGTGTTTCTTGAGCAGGAAGAAGAACAGATTTATCCTCACCCGGCCCCGATTGCAAAACTTCCCCTGTTTCAGGACAGCTTTCAACAATGTGTGACACGCTATGCCGGACAAACAGCGATCATCTGCGGCGAACAGCATATTTCTTACCAGATGCTTGATGACTATACAGACCGGCTGATTGGTTTTCTGCTGAGTAAAAATATCGATCAGTATCAGTCTGTCGCGGTACTGACATCCAGAAGTATTGAAAGCATGATTGCGATGACCGCCCTGTTCAGACTCGGGGTCGGTTATGTGCCGGTGGATCCGGAACTGCCGCCCGGACGGATTGAATACATATTGCAGGATACCGCACCGGCGCTGTTCCTGATCACAGACCAAAGTTATTCTTCCAGCCTGCTGGCCGAAAAACAGTGTTACCTGTCCGTTGCCCTGCTGGCCCACTTTGCCCCCGCCCCAAAGCCTCTCCCGGTAGTCGACCCATTTTCACTGGCCTATCTCATTTATACATCAGGTCCGGCCGGTCAGCCGAAAGGGGTAGAGGTAACACACCGCAATCTGGTTGCGATTGCCCACACCATCATTTCAGCAGCTGAAATCAGGCCGGGCCAACGGATACTCCGGCTTATCGCCCCCGGTGTTGACATGTCTGTGCTGGAATTGATGATAGTGTTGCTCAGCGGTGCAATACTGGTGATAACGGATAAACTTTCGACACCGGGCAAGCCACTGGCACGACAACTTTGCCAGCAGCCGGTCGACCTGCTGCTCATGACTCCCGGACAGCTTGCCTGCCACCAGACAGAAGATTTTCGTCCCGGAACCACCATCATGCTGGGCGGAGAAGCCTGCACAGCCACGTTGCTGGCCCGCTTCTCTCATTGCCGGCTGCTGAATGTCTACGGACCCGCGGAAAACTCATTTGCGACATCAGTCAATGCCAAATATCACCCCGGAGACTTATCGCTTGGCCAACCTGCTGCCAATACCCGGTTATATGTCGTCGATCAACACCAGCAACTGCTGCCGCCCGGTTCATGGGGAGAGCTGATGATTGGCGGATCAGGCGTAGCCAGAGGTTACCGGAATCTTCCCGGATTGACGGCGCAATATTTTATACCGGATCTGTTTAATGAGAATGAAACCATGTACCGCGTCGGCGACCGGGTTTATTTCTCTGAAGACCGCAAAATTTATTATCAGGGCCGCAAAGATCATCCGATCAAAGACCATCATGTCAAAATCCGCGGGCGACGCTCCGAACCGGATGAAATCAGGCATGGGATGCCGGGTTTTGCCGGCGTTGAAGACGCCGTGATGATGGAGCAACATCTGCAATTCACGTGCGGGTCTGCAGATTGAATATGAAGTGGATGGGATGGTCAGGGTGCGATGTGTCGTTACCCTCCATGCATTTGTGTCTCTTGCGCCTGCGATGAGCCACCTGAATCACATCGACCCAAATGACCTGAAGATGCATGATCCAGGTCGTTCGGGTATAAATCATCCATCATCATCGTAGCCGACTGTATTTCAGAGAACCAGGCCCGCATCCGTGAACCACGCACATGTAACACCAAATGTCCGGATTGTTTTGCAAAAAACCGACATTGCCGGTCAGAGTCATCTGGCTCGGGGATCTCACTCACTTCCACTTGTTCAGACCGGCAAAGCAGATGATTATATTGCCCGTGCCAGGCAGAAATCAGTCTCGATTCAAAGACATCGACATTCTCACACCAGGCGGCAGCCAGCGCTTTTAATTTTTCATACTGCCTGTGGCAATCATCTTCTGTTTCTGACAACCGCTTATATTCACGTGCGGCATACTGCTGTACGTCATGGCAAATTTCATCCAGACAGGCCACAGTGACACTGTCCGGCGTGTCTTTGATTTCCGTCAACCGCACACGCAGCATATCGGCCATGACTTCCGGTTCCGTATCCCGCCACAAGCCAGGCAAATGATCTTTGATGACACAACGCCGACCCGCAAGTTTTCCCAGTTGCCCTTTCATTTTCCGGTAGTTGCCTGAAAAAATATAGGGGAGCCCTAATGAGAAAAAGAACAGTCCGGATAAGACAAACAGCAGGGTGTCTTGCTGGCGCATGTCGAGATCCACAACGCGAATAACAACAAAGGTCATCAGAACCAGAGCAGCCAAAATCAGACATGAGCTGTAGAAGACCTTTTTCTCAGCCTTTTCTGCCTCGGCTTTCAATACTTTTTCTTCAGTCAGAATGGCTTCTCTCTCAGTGACGAGCGGGTTGCTCTCTTCCACCAGCCGGGTGATTTCTTCCTGTTCAAAGTCAAGCTTTCTGCGACGTTCCTGCAGTTCTCTCACATCATGCTGCACATGTTCATAGCGCGCCTGAATCTGACCGGCAACCTGATGCAATATCCGGTAGTTTTGACGATTAAGCTGTGCAATTTCCATCACACACTGCAAGATATACTGCATCTTATCTATCCTGACCGGTTTGTTTCTGAAACCATAAAAGTTTTCTGCTGCCCAGAAATAATGCTGACTGGTCACGTCATACGCCACACTGTAAAAGGATTCCCACTGCTGCAAAATACGCTGTTCTGCCTGAAGAAAATAACCATCATATTCCGCCTCAAGCCGGGGCCGGGCCGACAAAAAATGTGTCAGCTTTTTGTGTAATAACCCGCTCAGACATGTCGCGGCCTGATCCAGCCACCGGCTCTCCTGAGCAGATGTCATCTGCTGTAAACACAGTGCGGCTCTGAATTCATCAATCTCATCCGTATGAAATGCGCCTGAAGCGATATCAAAACATTCGCCAGCCTGTACCAGATGCCCGAGCTTTGTGGACGCACGGCCAAGATGGGTATAACAGAAAGAAAAAAGCAAAGTCTCTGCCGGCTGAAGCATCGACAAGGCCCGCCGGGATAACCTCTCTCCCTGACTGAACTGACGTTCATCCGTGCCATAGAGGATATAAAGCCTGCCCAGCCAGAAGCAGACAAAAAAATCCGATCCAAATTCCTCATGGACTTTTTGCAGGTTCAGGATAGCAGCGTCCGGGTGACCATAAGACAGACTTTCGCAAGCCCAGCGTTTTCGCTGTGCCATCTCACCGGCCAGCAGACTGGCAGACTGATCCGGTGCCCCCGTCTGATAGATTCTTTCCAGCTGGGCAGAGATTTCAGGCAAAAAGTTCCCGCAAAGACGGGCAGAAAAGCCGGGGATATTGAGAAAATCACGACTCAGGAAATCAGTACCCGGTACATCACTGTCATTTCCTCCCAGCACCCCGAGCACTTCAAGTTCCATCACCTGTGTGATCGCTCTGGCAATCACTTCAGAATCAGCGCTGGCAATCGTTTCGACTTTCGCTGACCGGGGCAGTTTTTTGCATTGTTCAGCGATCGCTTCCGGCAACGCAGTCTGTCGGCAAACATCGCCGGCACAAAAGGCGATGATATCGACGTCACAATCAAGCGCCGCTTCAATTTCGGCATCGAGCGCTGCGGCATCGCTCTCATCATCACTTTGTCCCAGCAGACAAATCATATACCGGCTGTGTCTGATCGTTTGCAGATGATTGTCGAATGAGGCGTTTCGGTACTCTTCTGCCCGAAGCATATGAAACGGATGATAACCACACTGCTGCAGGACAGAAGATTCTCCCAACCGGGATTTTATCTGTTCAATGCATCGATGACCTCCGGCAGAAGCAACGGAGATGAAGAGATGGTTCATTGTATGATCCTGTCATGCGTTGGTACAAAGGGTGAGAATGCAACGTTCACAATAAGAATAATACAAACCATCACATACCACTTAAATTCATATGTTTCTGTGATGTGGCGGGAAAAACAAGCTGGAACAGAGAAAAATACAGACAGGAAACATCGTTACCCGCCAGGGTAACGATGTTGAAAACAAAGATAAGAATATAAGAGTGACGGGGATCAGAACCGGACCGGAGCCAGAACTCCCTGATGATGCAGATTCCCGGACTGGGTTCCACAAAAGCCGTAATCCTTATTATGACCACAGGCATCCACCCGGCCATCTTCATACAACACCCGAATGCCCCAGTCTCCACTGTGACCGTGGATCCACCAGTCACGAATGGTACCGTTTAACCCCAGAACCCGGCGGAATTCACATTGATGTGCGGATTGGTGAGAGTGAGTCGCATCCCCAACGCCGAGGTTCATGTTGCCATTATAACCGCATCCCCAGAGAGCGCCGTCACTTTCAACCACCAGTGCTGAATGAGAGATGGAGCCACCAATAGCAATCCGGGTCACTTTACCCTGCCATTCTCCTTCAGGTTTAAACGGGAGTGACTGCGCCTTATCATCCACCCCGTTACCCAGTTGCCCGTAACCGTTATACCCCCAGCACAGTACTTCTCCCTGATCATTGAGCGCTATCACCGGTGCATAATAGCCACAGCCCAGCGCGATATCGACGATGGTATCCCCTTCGGGGAACTGAATCTGTGTCCATGTATGCAGGTCGGTGGTATTGCCCTGACCCAATTGTCCATAGATGTTTGCGCCCGTCGCCCAGAGCGTCCCGTCTGTTTTCAGGACCAGACTAAAACCCCGGTTATCAGCCACATTTGGATTATCGACTCGTCCGGAAGCACCCAGTACTTTTTTCACCTGCGTCATGGATGATTTTACCGGTGTATCCTCACTGGTGGTGTGCCCTAACCCCAGCTGGCCGAAACCATTCCATCCCCAGCTCCATAGTTGCCCCTTATCATTCACTGCATGGATACAGGTGGGATATCCGCCTCCAATGTGTACCTGGCAGATATTCTCCAGATAACCGCAGCGCACCGGCGCGACTTTATTAGCGGTGGTGCCATCACCCAGCTGACCCTGTCCGTTAAATCCACAGGCATATAAATAGCCCTTATCGGTACGGAATATCGTGGTATTTCTTTGCTCGTATGCCGCGCCAATGGTATAAACCTCAACCACTTTCAAATCATTCTGTACAAAAAACTCGATCCGGGTCGCAACAGGGCGATTCACCGTATCCCCGTGCCCTAACTGGCCATAGTCATTCAATCCCCAGGAATAGACATTCCCCGTATCATCCAGCGCATAGTGACTATGGTGACCACTATATACCGCCACAATATTGACGTCGGGATGACTGAGCGCGACCCGGCCCGGTACATAAGTATTAGCGCCAGCCGGATCACCATTGGAATTATTTCCCCCGTAACCACAACTGCGGATGGTACCATCTTCCATCAGATAAACGCTGACGACATGAGATGACATGCCATAATTCCCTTTCGATATTTTTTTACAACGGCGACTGTTTTCAATATTGGCCGTAAAACGTGTGGCAGCCGGTAACCCATCGGTATCATAAGCAATGACATCACCCGGTGTCCCTTTCGCCAGTTTATTCAGCGTGAGTGTATGCGCTGCAACCTTCTCACCGGTGACGGCAAGGTCTTCGATCAGATTGGTATTCACCTGACTCTGAATCGCCAGCGCTCCCAGTTCCAGTGCTTCACGGGCACCTTCAGCATCAGCCGCCCCCGTACCGCCGCGGTGTAGCGGCAACAATGCACTTTCACCATTGGGGTCAATTTCCCGGAGCACCACATCATGCTCACCGTTATATAACTTTAACAGCCAGTTGTTATCCAGACTGTCATCCAGCCAGATGGTCCCGTTCACCGCATAATCGGGCCGGATACTGCCTTTGTGCAGGCTGTGCAACGCATCACGCCAGCTATTTAAATCGGTGGCCAGTGTTGCGCCGTTTTTTGTATTTGGGTTAATCACACCAAAATCGTACTGACTCATATCAATAAACTCCTGAGTATTGGTTGTCCTCCGCGACAATCACACCGGCTCCGGCAATATCACCGGATCCGTCAATACAACGCTGCATCACCTGATGTGAATGAAACGGAAGATAGAAATGACAATTAAAAATTAAACAGACTGACCGTAGCCTTTAGCCAGATAGTCGAATGAACGGGCAATGGGCTGCCCTGTCTGATTGAAGAACTGAACATGAAAACCGCGCCGGCTCTGCTCCCGGATGATTTTATAATCGCCGGGCGCCATATCTTGCGCGTCAACAGCGATGGCCGGTCTGACCCGAAATGGCGAAGTAAAGGTAATCAACCGCCCTTCCTTTGGACAAATCAGATCAGAATCGGAAGCAATGCGATCCGGCATATCCACTTTCACTTCAAGGGCTGTGACCTGTGCGGCAACAACCGGATTGTAGCTGAGCAAAATGACCCGCCACCGGAAAGCTCTGGCGGTATAATCGCCTAGCACAAAATCCTGCCAGGAAGACCAGGCGGCATCCACAGACAACGGGTCATCTTTGGTCGTCCGGACCTGAAGCCGGACACTCCAGTCATTGGGTGAACTGTCGATCAGGTTATGAATGTTGCCGATCGGATTCCATGTCGCCATCGTACTGCGGATATCTACACCCCGTGCTTTTAACACCGCGGTCAGGCGCGAAGTGTACACTTCGCCCAGATCCAGCTCGCGGCCGAACTCATAAATACTTTCCTGCCGCACACCGTGATTGACATAAGTCAGGCTGGAAATCTCATCCAACACCGGCCAGTCAGACAGACTATCGGCACCACCCGACTGCAACGCATGATCAAGCACACAACTTTGCTGATGTTTGCCGGGGAAAGCCGGGCTTTCCTGCACGGATTCAATCACATTAAATGCAGACAGACTACTGACGGAAGAGCTGACCCAGGCGGCATTGACACTCTCATTACCGGTGGTGTCCACGGCTTTAATCAGATAACTCCCGACCAGAGCCGGAACCGAAGCACTCGTGCCTTTGGTATGCGTCACGATATCAACCGCTTCTCCCCATTTCGCCCCTTCTTCCTGTGGCGAATAGCGGACTTTGTAATGATCCAAATCCAGATCAGTCCCCGCCTGCCAGCTCAGTAATGCGGTGGCACCGGTGACCTGAATGCTGAACCCATCGACATCTTCCGGCGGTGCCTGTTTACCCAGCACCTGATACACCACATTTTCAGACCAGCGACTGTACTGCCCCAACGCGTCCACACACCGGGCCCGGATGGTATAGGTCGTGGTCTGTACGTCTTTGACTTCCACAGCAACCGCTGAAGTGGTGGCGATGGTGGTAAAGTCAGGCTCTTCAGACGATTGATACTGATACTCAATATACCGGATTCGGGCATCTGCCGGTAAGGTCGCCCCAATCGTCAATGCCGTGCGCATCTGGCCTTTATCGATATAAAGATTATCATCAATGGTCAGTTTTTTCGGCGGTGGCAGCGCCCCCGAAGGTAACAAAGAAAATGAACTGTCTTCAAAGCGTATTCCTTCTTCAACCCGCTGATATTTATGCGTATCAAAGCTGGTTCCGGTCACATTAAAGGTCATATCATCGG